>JAUWTE010000358.1 GCA_030609765.1 Acidobacteriota bacterium | reverse complement strand
CTTGCCGACTACCGCCCGCCTAAGGTCGTTGACGACCATGGGTATCTCCTAGAGCTTCGGCGACCAGGGTCGTTGGATTCTCTGCGACGCGCGGGGGCAGGGTGAGATAGATGATCTGCCCCGAGTCCGCGTCGACCATTCCCAGCAGACCTCCGGCGACCTGCCGGATGCGTTTAGGGTCGCGGAGGCTGGCGATCTCCAAATCGAGTCGCCGTCGCTGTTCCGCGAGCTTGCCGAGTTGTTCCTCGAGGTCGACAACGCTACGACGCTGCTGCTGCAGGTTTGCCTGCAGCGTTGCGTAGAGGAAGGCGGGTAGGGCGACGAGGGCGCCCAGGAGGATGACCCGTGCCAGGTCGGCGAGCCTACCGGGCTCGCGGGCTTTGACGAGGGGACCGTTTACCACCCTCGAGCGGCGGGGGCGAGTCATCTCAGCCCCTCCGCTTGGCGAAAAAAATAAATCCGGAGCGTGGCCCCGATGGCCAGGGGCGAATGCTAGCCAGGGTTGTAAAGGGAGGCAGTTTACAACTCATTGTGGTCTAGCTGAGCCTCGGGGCCACTTGCTCCGGACACTCGTTTCCTCGGGTTCTCCTGATGTTTGTTTCCTCACCAGCGTTCCAATGCACGCAGGCGAGCGCTCCGCGCCCTCGGGTTCGTCTCGACCTCTTCAGGTCGTGGCTGAACCGGAGGTTGCGTGAGGATCTCGATCTCCGTGACCTTCGAGCATGCACACTGCGGCAAGCGCGGCGGGCATACACATTCGCTGGCGAGGTACTGGAAAGCTTGTTTGACCAAACGATCTTCAAGGGAGTGGTACGTCAAGACGACGAGCCGGCCGTAGGGAGCCAGGAGCCGTGCCGACCCGACGATAAATTCGTAGAGGCCGCGCAGTTCCTCGTTCACCGCAATACGGATTGCCTGGAACGTTCTCGTTGCCGGATGAATATGCCGAGGCGAGACGGGGATGGCCGCGGCCACGACCTCGGCAAGCTTGTCGGTGGTGCGGATCGGGGCGCGGTTTCGGGCCCTTTCGATGGCACGTGCGATACGGTTGGCGAAGCGCTCATCTCCATATCGGCGCAGGATCGACGCCATCTCGTCGCACTCGATGGTGTTGACCAATTCGGCCGCTGTCCGGTCACACGAGC
Organism: Acidobacteriota bacterium; assembly: GCA_030609765.1. Lineage (GTDB taxonomy): Bacteria > Acidobacteriota > UBA890 > UBA890 > UBA890 > CALAKE01. The sequence goes on along the minus strand of JAUWTE010000358.1, from coordinate 3,249 downwards.
GATCGAAGCGCATATCCAGGGGGCCTGGCTTGCGGAACGCGAAGCCGCGCTCGGCAGAATCGAGTTGCAGGGAAGAGACGCCCAAATCGACGATGATTCCTCGCACAGGCCACCAGCGCCGCTCGAAGGAAAGCTGCGGGATCTGCCGGTAGTCGGCGCACAGAAGCTCGACCCGGTCGGCCCAGGGCTCCAAACGCTTGCTCGCCACCTCGATCGCCTCAGGATCGCGATCCATGCCGATCAATACCGTAGCGGGCGAAGCTCCGAGAATCGCTGCGCTGTGGCCACCGCCGCCAACTGTGGCATCGATGACCAGCCCGGGAACCGGCACGTTCAATCGGTCGAGAACCTCATTGACCATCACGGACCGATGCATGAGTCCGGCGGCCGAGTTCGTACGAGCGTCAAGATCTTGGGGCCAAGGCCGCAGCCGCGAGCGTGTCGGTGACTCTATCGGTACGATCGATGCGAACATGTCAGATACCCAGGTCTGCCAGGGATTGGAGGTCTTCCTCAGTCAGGGGCTCAGCGCTGATGCGCTTACGGAAGTTCTCGTGGTTCCAGACCACGAGGTGGTCCATCTGGCCCATCACCACGACCTCGCCCGTGACCTCAGCGGCCTCACGTAGCAGGGGTGGAACGAGCACACGTCCCTGCTTGTCCATCGTCGTGACGTGGCCGAAATAATTGACCCGATCCATGAGCTTCTGGCGGGCCGGGTTCATTGCCGGAATCTGATCTATGCGCTCCTCGAGAGCTCGCCAAACCGGGAGAGGGTAGATACGCACGTTCTCGCCGGTGAGGCTCGTCAGGAACAGCTCAACGCCGTAAGATTCACGGATTGCGGCGCGGAACGACGTCGGGACCTTGACTCGGCCCTTGTCGTCGACGGTTGCTGTTTGGTTTCCGCGCAACATTTTGGCCCGTTCTCTCCGGTTTGTGCCGGTGATTCTGGGTGAGTGACCCACTTTGGTCCATTTGCGACCACTTCGGACTGTAATAAGCTCCCTATCTCCCTGTCAACACCTATTTCAATCTTTGTGGAAGAACTGCAGAAAAAGCCTCGCTCAAGCGTCGCTAGCTTCGCGCTCTGCCTGCCGGCGCCAGAATTCGAGAATGCCCGCGAGGGTCTCTTCGAACGGGATGGATGGCTGCCACCCGAGCCGTTCACGCGCAAGTGACGCATCGCCGACCAGGGTCGAGATCTCAGCCGGTCGCATGCGCGAGGGGTCCTGCTGCACCTCGATGGGAACGCGCGCCATCTCGATCAGGTCTTCGAGAATGCCACCGATCCGCACTGGCAATCCGCTCGCCAGGTTGTAGATGCTGCCAGGCTCGGCATGCTCCGCAGCGAGAAGGTAGCCGTCGATGACGTCGATGACGTCGCAGAAGTCGCGCCGTGCCTCGAGGTTGCCCACGGTCATCACCGCCGGGCCCAGGCCGACCTCGGCGCGGGCGATCTGCCGGGCGAAGTCACCACACACGAATGTTGGGCTCTGCCAGGGGCCGGTGAAGTTGAACGTTCGAAGAGCCACGGTGGGAAGCCCCTCGCCTCGCCAGGCCTGTTCGGCGAGTACCTCGGTGCACAGCTTACTGGCACCGTAGGGGTCCAGCGGGTGGGTCGCGTGGCTCTCGTCCACCGGCACGCCATCTTGCACCGCGGCTCCATAGACCTGGCCGGAAGATGCCACGATGACCTTGGGCTTGGGTTCCAGCTCTACCGCGGCCTCCAGGACCGTAGCTGTCCCGACGACATTGACCTCCAAGGTCTTGCGCCGCATCTGCCACGCTTGGCCCACGTGCGTGACCGCCGCGAGGTGGTAGACGACCTCGGGCCTGAATCCCTGCATCAGGGAGGCCAACGCCGGGCCGTCGAGAATGTCCGCTTCGACGAGCTCGATCCGGTCCCTGAATGGCTCCAGCTGCGCATAGGACTCCCGGCCGAAGTCACAGCCGGCAACTTGGTCGTCACGCGCCACGAGGGCGGCGACCAGGTGGCCGCCGGCAAAGCCCCCGATCCCTGTGATCAGGCTACGCACGCATCAGCCTCCCGGCCCGCGGGGAGAGCGACTCAGGCCCGAATCAGACCCGCTCTCTCCAATAGTCGAGCAGGTCCTTGGTGGTTTGCTCGAAGGAAATTTCAGGCTGCCATCCCGTTGCTGCCCGCATACGGCTGTTGTCGCCGAGCAGCAAAGGCACGTCCGAGGGCCTGAGGCGCTCGGGATCCTCCTGTACCTGAATCTCCACTGAGCTGTGGCTAAGGAGAAGGTCGAGGACCTCGCGAATGCGCCAGGCCTTGCCGCTGGCGATGTTGTAGACCTCACCGGGTTCGCCGTGCTCGAGGGTGAGCCAGTATGCCCGCACCGTATCGCGAACATCGGTGAAGTCGCGCTGTGCTTCCAGGTTGCCGACCTTGATGATCGGCTCCTGCTTGCCCGCTTCGACGCGAGCAATCTGCAAGGCGAAGTTGCTGGTAACAAAGACGTCGCCGCGCCGCGGCCCGGTATGGTTGAAACCGCGGGTGCGAATCACCGGCATGCCGTAGGACATGAAGTACTGGTACGCGAGGGTGTCCTGGGCGACCTTCGATACTGCATAAGGAGAGAGCGGTCGCAGCGGATTGTCCTCCGTAATCGGCGTCTCCTCCGGATAGACCATGCCGTATTCTTCCGAAGATCCGGCAATCTGAACTCTTGCTCCGCAGCCGGTTTCGCGCAGGGCCTCGAAGATGTTGAGTTGACCGAGAATATTGGTCGTGAGGGTCTCGGTTGGTGCATCCCAGGAACTCACTACGTAGGATTGCGCGGCCAGGTGAAAGATGCGCTCCGGCATGATCTCCGCGATCAGCTTCTTCACCGAGGAGGCGTCGCGTAGGTCGCATTCGTACATCGTGATCTGGTCGAGGAGGTGGTCGACATTCTCGGTCCTCGAGCGCCAGCGGTGGATGCCGACGACTTCGATGTCCGCACCGAGCGAAAGAGCGTACTCGGCCAGATGGCTGCCCGCGAAGCCTGTAATTCCGGTGATCAGGACGCGCATCAACAACTCCTAGTGTCTATTCCTCAGCAGAATCGTTCGGAGAAGAATTCGAGACCTTGCTGTATTGCGTCGATATCCAGCCCTGGTATGCGGGGCTGTCGCGGACAATCGGCTCCCACCAATCGCGGCGCTCAAGATACCATTCGACCGTCTTCTGGAGACCTTCATCAAAGGGTACGCGGGGCTTCCAGCCCAGGCTCAGCAGGCGGT
>JAUWTE010000504.1 GCA_030609765.1 Acidobacteriota bacterium | reverse complement strand
TGTGCCTGCCTTGTTGCGCCGCGGCACCGTTCTGTGAGGAAAACGGCTTCAACAGAATGCTGTAAACATATTCCCGCGGCGGCAGGGAGTACTGCGGGTGGGGTCGCGCTCCCCAGCTCGTGTCACCCCCGACCCCCATCTGACCGTGGTCGAGTCGCAGCGCTACGAGATCGCGCTCGACCAGATCGATCGTATGGCGTTGCCTCTTCTCGGGCCCGGGGTCGAAGTCGTCACCGAGGAAATGCAGGGCGCTGAAGCTGAACGTAGGCATGCCGGCTGCCATCAGCCCGATGCCGTCGTCGTTGGTCAAGGCTACCCACCGCACGCCCGTCTTGTAGCCATTTTCCTGCGGCCGGATGTACGGAACATATTGCTCCCCGACAGTGCTCTGATAGACACCGATTGCGGCCCCGCTGTTGCGATCTTGGTAGTTCTCGTGCGGTCCCCTGCCGAGCCACTCGAGGTTATCGAGGTCCGCCGGCAACGTCATGTTCATGCCGAGGCGCGGCAAATTAGGCAGATCGACGGCACCCGGGACAAACCTGTTATTGATGACAATCTCGCCGCTGCCATAGATCACATACTCGGTGAAGAGCTTCGAATCACCCGCGGGCAGCGTGGCGGCGATGTCGACACGGACGTCCCGGTTGGAGTTCTGGTACCAGCTCAGTTCGTCGATCTCACGCTCGGGCCCAGCTTCCCTCCAAACGCCTTGCCGTTCCGGCATCTCGTTGCCGAAGTCGTTGTCGGTAGGTGGTCTCCAGAAGCCCGGTTCCGGCCCAGATAGGACCAGTTCCGTATCCTCGAAGACAAATGAGGTGATTTGCCCGTCGCTCAGGTCGATCGTCAGGCTGAAGTCTTCGCCTTGGATGTGGAGCTCGTCATCTTCTTCGGACGTTATGAGCTTCTGTGCACGTGCCTCCGGAGCGGCCGTCAATGCGGCGTGAAGCGGAAGCTCGAACTGCTCCCACGCGACTTCGTGACCCTCGGGAACTAACGGCCTTGCCTGCCGGGTGTAGAAACGCACGTCGAGGAAATACTCGACGCCGGGCTCGGGGTCGATCGAGGGGAGCGGCAGGCTCACAACCCGTGTCTGGGGTGGCGCAAGCCGCAGGCTCGCCAGATTCCCCTCGGCAACAACCTGTCCGTCACCGGAAACGGTCCACCGCAGCTCGAGATCCGACAGGTCGGTGAAATCGAAGCGGTTCTCGATTACGAGTTGCCCGCCGGCCAGATCCAGCGGACGTACGTCGACGTTCTGGTAGACCTTCTTGACCTCCCAGAGATGTGGGTTCGGCTCGCGGTCCGGGGAAACGAGGCCGTTGATGCAGAAGTTGCCACTGCTGGGGACGTCCGCGGGGCCGAAATCGCCGCCGTAGGCGAAGTACTCGTCGCCATCCTCTGAGCTGACCCGGATTCCTTGATCGACCCAATCCCAGATGAAGCCGCCTTGGAGCTGGTCGTTAGCGTAGATCACGTCCCAGTAGTCCTTCAGATTACCGACGCTGTTGCCCATCGCGTGGGCGTACTCGCACAGGATGAGAGGTCGATCGCGCGGCTCGGCGGCGTAGGCCTCGAGAATATGGATGCGGGCGTACATGGGCGCGAAGATGTCCGTGTGCTCTCGCAAGTCGGCCATTTCGTATTGCACCGGGCGCGACGGGTCACGCTCGCGGGTCCAGTCGTACATGGCTCGGAAGTTGTCGCCGTCGCCCGCCTCGTTGCCCAGCGACCAGATGATTACCGAAGGGTGGTTCTTGTCGCGCTCGACCACGCGAATCATGCGGTCGAGGTGCGCCTCTTCCCACTCGGGCTTGGCAGCCAGCGTGCGATCGGGGTGATATCCAACGCCATGAGACTCGACGTTGGCCTCGTCGACAACGTAGATCCCGTACTCGTCGCAGAGCTCATACCAGCGCGGCACGTTCGGGTAGTGCGAGGTGCGCACCGCATTGATGTTGAACTGCTTCATCAGGCGAATATCGGCGAGCATCGATTCTTCCGACATGACGTGGCCGCGATCGGGATCGTGCTCGTGGCGATTGACTCCCTTCAGATGTACGGACGTCCCGTTGACCTGCAGCATGCCGTCGCGGATCGCGACGTCGCGGAATCCGACTTTCGTTGCTATGACCTGAGTGTCCCCACCGGCCGCATCGACCAACGACAGAAGGAGGGTGTAGAGGTTCGGGTCTTCGGCGCTCCATTGCAGAGGTGCCCTGATCTCCCGGGAAAAGGCCACATCAACCTCGGCCTCTGCCGGCGCCTCGACGGAGCGCTCGGCCGGAGTCTGGAGGACAGATGTACCCTCGGCGTCAAGCAGATCGAGCCGCAGGGAATACCCGGAGACGGCGGCGGGTGAGTTGTTCCTCACGCTTACCATCACATCGAGCTCGCCATCTGAAAAGGAGGCGTCGAGACCGGCGCGAGCGAAGAAATCACGAATGTGAATGGTCGGCGTGGAGAACAGATACACGCTTCTGTCGATTCCACTGAGGCGCCAGAAGTCCTGGTCTTCCAGGTAGCCGCCGTCACTCCAGCGATACACCTCTACGGCGATGCTGTTCGTCCCCGCATTTACGTAGGAGGTGATGTCGAACTCGGCCGGCGTTCGACTTCCCTGGCTGTAGCCGACCTCCTCGCCGTTGACCCAGATATAGAAGGCCGATCGCACACCGCCGAAGTGGACGAACACCCGGCGCCCGACCCAGCTCTCGGGCACCTCGAACTCTCTGCGAAACGAGCCCACCGGATTGCGCTCGTCACGGACTCTCGGCGGATGGGAGCCCAGCGCGCCGATCGGCCCGGTGTCCACGTAGATCGGCACACCGTAGCCTTGCAGCTCCCAGTTTCCCGGAACCTCGATGTCATCCCATGAGCTGACATCGAATGACGGC
>JAUWTE010000052.1 GCA_030609765.1 Acidobacteriota bacterium | reverse complement strand
GGGGCAGTCTCTTCAGGGGTCCTTTCGTCCGGTCCGGTCGAATCCGGGCTCACGGCGGGCTCTTCGTCTCCGGCGGCGTCCGATTCGACTACCGCATCGTCTGACTCGGCTACCGCAGCGTCCGATTCGGCTACCGCATCGTCTGACTCGGCTACCGTTTCATCCTGAGCCGCGGGCTCTGCCTCGACATCGAGGTCCGGCCCTGCCTCAGGAGTCTCCTCAGCGGACGTGGCGGCCTCGGAGCTATCCACGCCAACGATTGCCGGCGTGACCGTTGCGGCAGCCCGCTCGGCCTCGAGCGCCTCTTCATCGGCGACGACCTCGGCGGTAGTGCGAGTGGCGGCAGCCGCGCGGGCAATAGCGCGGCGCTCGGCCGCAGCCTTCTGCTCCGCGATTACTGAGGTTTGGTCGCCCTCCAGCTCGTCGAGCTCCTTGCGGGTAACAACCTCGTGGGGTCCCTCGAGACGCACGACGATGGAGCGGATGACTGCTTCATCCAGCTTCATCTTCGCCTTCAGGAGTTGTGGCAAGTCTATCGTCCCCTCCGAGTGGAGAAGAACGTAGTGGCCCTCGGTCTTACCTTTGACCTGGTAGGCGAGCTTGCGATTACGCTCCCAGATGCGAGCCTGGAGCATGGTCCCTTCATCGGCTTCGACGACGGTGCGCAGGTCACCAATGACCGCGTTGATACCTTCGTCGTCGGCCTCAGGGGTGACGATCAGAAGTGTTTCGTAGAGATTAGGCATGGCCTCCTCTCGGTCCGGTTTGGCCCTGCACTGGCAGGGCGAGGAGCTAAATAAATTCCGGTGCCCGCTCGGCGTTTCAGGAGCCCTGAGGGGCTGCTAAACGATCAGCGGAGCGATCACCAGGGAAACAACAGACATCAACTTTATCAGGATGTTCATGGACGGGCCAGAAGTATCCTTGAAAGGATCACCTACGGTGTCTCCGACCACAGCGGCCTTGTGTGGGTCTGAGCCCTTGCCCCCGAGGTTGCCCGCTTCGATCCACTTCTTGGCATTGTCCCAGGCACCGCCGCCATTGGACATCATCAAAGCCAGCAGTACTCCGACCACCGTGGCACCAGCCAGCATCCCACCGAGCGCCGCGGCGCCGAGGCCGAAGCCGACCACGACCGGCGCAATCACTGCCAACAGGCCCGGCACCACCATCTCACGGAGAGCCGCATTCGTGGCGATCTCAACGCATTTCTCGGGCTCGGGTTTGCCTGTCCCCTCCATGATGCCCGGAATCTCGCGGAACTGACGGCGAATCTCCTCCACGAGCGCGCCGGCGGCACGGCCCACCGCGGTCATCGTCAGGCCAGCCGCCAAGAAGGGGATGATGCCGCCGATGAACATGCCGATCATCACCTCCGGGCTGGTGAGGATGATGGTGAGCCCACCCTCGCCGGCTGCACGCAATGCCTGGTTCACCGACTGGGTATAGGCGGTGAAGAGGGCCAGCGCGGTGAGGGCAGCGGAGCCGATGGCGAATCCCTTGCCGATGGCTGCGGTGGTGTTTCCGACCGAGTCCAAGCTATCCGTAATGTCACGGATCTCGGGACCAAGGGCGGCCATCTCCGTGATGCCACCGGCATTGTCGGCGATAGGACCGTAGGCGTCGACGCTCATGGTGATGCCAACGGTGGCCAGCATACCCACGGCGGCGATCCCGATGCCGTAGAGACCCGCGTACAGATTAGCAAAGTAGATCGCAAGACAGATTGCGAGAACCGGCAGCGCCGTAGACTGCATTCCGACCGCCAGCCCTTGGATGATGTTGGTTGCCGCGCCCGTCAGGCTGGCGTTGGCGATATCGCGGATCGGCTTGCCTGACGTGTAGTACTCGGTGATCCAGCCAATCATCAGGCCAGCCAGCGTGCCCCAGAAGACCGCCCACCAGACTTGGTTGTTCAGCGGTGTGGAGTAGATGAAGAAGCCGGCGCCACCCAGGAACAGCACCGCGGAGAGCAGCGACGACCAGCGCAAGGCAGCGGCCGCGTTGACGCGCTTGAAGACCGCCATCGAGAGGATGCCCGCAAAGGAAGCGACCAGGCCGAGCATGGCCATGATCAGGGGCAGGCTCATCAGATAGGTGCGAATCTCCGCCTCGGGCAAGCCAGAGTCGGAAACCAGCATCATCAACCCTTCCCCGAAAATCGTCGCGCCGATCGCAATGGTGGCGATCATCGAGCCCACGTACGACTCGAAGATGTCAGCCCCCATGCCTGCAACGTCGCCGACGTTGTCGCCGACGTTGTCCGCGATTACACCGGGGTTGCGCGGGTCATCCTCGGGGATGCCTGCCTCGACCTTGCCTACCAGGTCGGCTCCAACGTCGGCCGCCTTGGTGTAAATGCCGCCGCCAACCCTGGCAAACAGCGCAATCGACGACGCTCCCATGGCGAAGCCGTTGATGATCGATGCCGTAGCAGGATCACCGAACATGAGAAACCAGATACCGACACCCAGCAGACCCAGGCTGGCCACCGAGAGTCCCATCACCGAGCCGCCCAGGAAGGCCACCATGAGGGCAGCATCCTGACCCTTTTCACGGGCCGCATTGGCAGTGCGAACATTGGCGGCAGTCGCCGACTGCATGCCCATGAACCCCGCGGCCATGGAGAAGGCGGCGCCGGTAACGAACGCGGCCGCCGTCCACGGGTTGATGAATGTGCCCAGCAACCCGGCAACGATGATGATAAAAATCAGCAGGAGGCTGTACTCCCGCCGCAAAAAGACCATCGCTCCTTTATGGATGGCCCCTGCAAGCTCCTTCATCAGCTCGGTGCCCGCTGGCATCTGCCGCACGGCAAACAGGATGCCGAGAGCTACGACGAGTCCTACGACCCCAAGAATGGGGGCGCCGCTGACCAAGCTCGTGATCTCCATAAGATCAAGCTCCTGGGTTGTTGTATGCGTTCATTGCCGCGGTGAGGCCGGAGCGCTGAATCTCCTGAACGGCGTCGGCAGCGACCTCGATAACCTCGGCGATGGTCTCCAGTTCGTCCTTCTTGAAGCGACTGAGTACGTAGTCCGCCGTATCCGGCGGAGCATCGATTCCACAAATTCCCATCCGCAACCGTGGAAGCTGCTGGGTCCCTAGTGCCCTGATGATCGATCTCAAGCCCAGATGCCCTCCATCGCCCCCGGCCGGCCGGATCCGCAGTGCGCCCAGAGGTAGGTCGATGTCGTCATAGGCAATGACCATCTCGTCGGGACTGATTCCGAGCGCCGCGCAACCTTCCGAGACGCCCAGCCCGCTGCGGTTCATATAGGTCATCGAGCGCATCAGCCAGAGCTCGTCGCCTCCTCGGCTCGTCTTCTTCCTGCCTCGTTCGCGAAGCTCGATGCGTCTGAGCTCGACCCACTCCAGGTTACGTTTTTCCAGGACGCGCGACCTTCGCAGGAGCACATCCAGCAACATCCACCCGGCATTGTGGCGATGTTCGCCGTATTTGTCACCCGGATTGCCAAGGCCGGCAAGGGCACGCACAGGCTACTCCGAATCGCCACCCTCTTCCTTCTCGGGCTTCGCATCGGGGTCGGCTTCGCCCTCCTCGTCCTCTCCGACCAGCTCCGGCTCGACTTCCTCGCCGAAGGGCACTTCCTCAACCGGAGCCTCGAGGTCTTCCTCGGATACCGGCGGCACTACCGACGCCAGGGTCGTGTCTTCATCGATCAGCACCTTGACGTTGGGGGGCAGTTTGATATCGACAACGCGAACGCTGTCGCCGATCTCGAGCTCGCTGACGTCGACCTCGAGGCTTTCCGGAATGTCGGTGGGCAAGCATTCCACGCCGACCTCGCGCATCGCCTGGTCGAGCACTCCACCATCAATCTTCACGCCCAGGGGCTCGCCGCTGAACACCAACTGAACAGAGACCTCGATGGCCTTGTCCATGGAAATGCGCACCAGGTCGGCGTGCGTCAGATGATGCCGAATCGGGTCGACCTGATAGTCGAACACCATCACGGTTTCAGCGGCGCCCTCGTCGCCGATCTTGACCTGAAAGACCGTGTTCTGCCCCGAGTCCGACTTGAGAATCTTGAGAAGCTCGCGCGGCTCCAGAGTTACGGCGATGGAGTCTTTGGCGCCGCCGTACACGACGGCCGGCAGCTTCCCCGCGCGGCGCAGTCGTCGGGCTTCGTTGCTCGAACCCTGCTCGCGCGATACTGCGTTCACAATGATTTCAGACATGGCTCATTCCTTGTCAATCAGGCCCTGCTCTCTGCACTCGAACCAACGACGCTAGGAGTGAGCCCGTTACTTGCTATCGATCTTCTCAGATGAAGAGACTCGAAATGCTGGTCTCCTCGTGAATGCTACGAATGGCATCGGCGAACAGCGTCGCCACCGACAAAACGTCAATTTTTGAGCACGCTGCGGCCTGCTCGGATTGCGGAATCGTGTCGGTGACAATGACCTTCTCGAATGGGCTGTCGGCGATGCGGTCAACCGCAGGTCCTGAGAGTACAGCGTGTGTAGCAAAAGCGTATACGCCCAGCGCGCCCGCCTCAGCCAACGCGTGAGCCCCGAGCGTCAGCGTACCGGCGGTATCGACCAAGTCGTCGTAGAGGAGCGCGGTGCGGCCCTCGACCTCCCCGATAACGTTCATGACCCTGGCCCTGTTGGGCTCGGGACGACGCTTGTCGATAATCGCCAGGTCCGCATGCATACGCTTCGCGACAGCCCGTGCACGCTCCACCGCACCCGCATCAGGCGCCACCATGACGAGGTTTTTCAGATTCATCTTTTCGATGCACTTCACGGCGATAGGGGCGGCAAACAGATGGTCCACCGGGACGTTGAAAAAGCCTTGGATCTGCCCGGCATGCATGTCCATGGAGAGGACCCTGTCGGCGCCGGCGGCTACAAGCATGTCGGCCACCAGCTTGGCCGTGATCGGCACCCGCGGCGCGTCCTTCTTGTCCTGCCGCGCGTAGCCGTAGTATGGCAGTACCGCGGTAATTCGCGTGGCCGACGCGCGCCTCGCCGCGTCGATCATGATCAGCAACTCCATGAGATTCTGGTTCACGGGGTAGCAGGTCGATTGGATCATGAACACATCGCAGCCACGGACGTTCTCCTGAATCTGGCAATAGACTTCGCCATCGGAGAAGGTCTTGACCTTGATGTCTCCCAGGGAGACGCCGATATGCTTGACGATGTCAGCGGCAAGTCCGGGATTAGATTTTCCCGTGAAGATCTTCAGTACACGCTCAGTGAAAGGCATGGTTTGGGGATCGGCTCGTTGTTGTGCTCATTAAGCTGGGGGCTGTGCTCATTAGGCTGGGGGCTGTGCTCATTAAGCTGGGGCGGGAGGACTCGAACCTCCATATGCGGGAGCCAAAGTCCCGTGCCTTGCCAATTTGGCGACGCCCCAAGATCGTGGACTCGGTGGACGCTACTGAAGCCCGAACATGATGCGGAAAGCAGGATGCTCGCGAACGACGAGCGTTGTCATTATAGCTATGAGATGCCCGCCGCATCAATCGAGGTTCGACAGAGCGCGCGCATGCTGGTCACGCGACACCGTGACACACGCCCAGGCACGAAAACCTCCCGCCCGCAGTACGCCTACAGCCCTCCGCGCGCTGCGCCGATCGGCGAACGTGCCGAAGGAAGCCGCGCCACTCCCCGACATCTGTGCTATCCCGGCACCGGCCGCCCGCAAGGCCAGGCGTGCTTTCTCGACCTCCGGGTGGAGCTCGATGACGGCAGCGTGCAGGTCGTTGCCCATCCAGGCACGGTCGAGGACGCCCGTATAGCCAGGCGTCTCCGGCTCGTCCGCGGTGCCGGGCGCCCCATCGAAAGCGGCGTAGGCCGCGGTAGTCAGCACGGAAACGCTGCAGGGTGCGACGATCACCAGCCACTGCCGAGGAAGCTCCTGCAGTGGCACGATCCGGTCTCCTTTCCCCGTTCCCATGGCCGTTCCCCCCACCAGGAAATACGGCACGTCGGCACCCACCTGCCGGGCAATCCCTGCCAGGTCGTCGTGCGGCGGCAACGTGGCGCCAGGCGACCAAAGGCGGGCGCAGGCCACCAGCGCCGCGACCGCGTCGCTGCTGCCCCCTCCTAGCCCAGCACCTATCGGCACGCGTTTCTTCAGATGCACGGACAGCGGACGCAGGATCGTCTCACCTCGTGCGCGCAACAGATCAGCCAGAAGTGTGGCAGCGTGGGTCACCGTGTTGTGCTCGGGCAGGGGGACCCCTTCGACGGATAGCCGCAACGGCGCACCGGGGTGCAAGCCATCCGCGGGCTCGTCAGCCCGCAGCGGCCGGGCGATCAACCTGTCGGCCAGGCTGATCGTCTGGAATACGGTGGCCAGCGGATGATACCCATCGGCGCCAGGGGCGCCGACTCTCAGCGCCAGGTTCACCTTGGCATGGGCTCGAAGGCGCACGACCTCGGAACCTTCCGCGGACTGGGTGGCTCGCACTCGCCGGCGAGCGTCGCTCATTGCTCGAAGCCCCGCCGCAACAGGCCACCCTCCGCGGCGAGCACGTCGAGCGAGAGCTCCGCGGTTCCAGATGGCAGAACGGAAACTTCGAAGTCCGTGGCCACGAGCGGCGGATTGGCCAGCCAAGAGCTCGCCAGCCTCAGATGGAGCTCGATGTTTTCCGCGGGTACCGCGAGCTCGATCAGGCGGGGAACAGTCCCGGGCTCCTCCACCCACTCCGGCCACGACACCTCGGTTACCGCGCCACGACCGAGAAACTGCATGCGGTCGAATCGCAAGCTCACTGGGTGCAACCACCCCAGCGCGCCCGCCTCGGTGGTCACCCGGATGCGCTGCTCCTTTTCGTCCCATTCCACCTGGCCCGACCCGACTCCCGTCCAGCCGGGTAACCGGCCCAGCAAGGTCGACACCGCGTCCTGCACGGTCAGGTCGATTCCCAGGGCCGCGGCGAAGGCCCCCTCTCCCGCCGCCCCTCGATAGAGGCGGTTTTCCTCGCCGATCCAGAGGGCGACCTCCGTGGCCCCCGATTTCAAGTACGCCTCGGTTTGCCCGGTGGGGGCGAGCAGCTCGATGCTCAAGCGGTCCGGAACTTCAGCCATGACAACGATGTCGACGCTGCGGGAGCCGGCGCCACGGCGAGCCTCGAGACGATACGAGCCGTATAGCCGCTGCAGGCCGGCGGTTTGCTCGGTGGCCTGGTCGACCAGCGACGAGGGCTGCTGGCGCGCCTGCTGGGCCAAATCCGGATAGGTCTCGACCCATCCGCCTCGCGAGCATCCGGTGGCGAATACGATCGACAAGCACACGACAGCCAGCCGGCGGAGGGCAAGCCCGCACTTCCGAACGGGTCGTGAAGTGCGAGCCAACGTTGCGCTTTGTACCAGAATCAAGGTATCAACGAGTTTATACATCGCACTCAAAGGGCCGCATGGCACAACCATAACCTTCTCATGGCGTAATCGTGATGGAAAACTCGCACCCAGGAAGAACCGCCGCCGAGCTGGAAGCACTGGAGGATGCGACGCTGGCTCCCTACGCGTACCGCAGCCTCGGGGCAACGCGACGTTTCCTGATAGATGACGCCGGTCGAACGCTCGCCTACCGCACAGCCTACCAGCGCGATCGCGACCGCCTGCTGCACTCCCTTTCCTTCCGGCGCCTCAAGAACAAGACGCAAGTCTATGTGCCCTACGAGGGCGACCATCACCGCACCCGCCTGACCCACACCCTCGAGGTCGCCCAGGTCGGCCGGACCATCGCCCGCGCGCTCGGCCTCAACGAGGACCTGGTGGAGGCAATCGCCCTCGGTCACGATCTGGGCCAGCCCCCTTTCGGGGCCGCGGGCCACGAGGTCCTCGAGGTCCTGATGTCAGGGCAGGAAAAAGTAGAGGAGATCGACGAGGGAGCGCTCGCGGCCAGTGGCGGGTTTCGCTCGAACTACCAGAGCCTGCGCGTGGCCGACCGCCTCGAGCAACGCTACGATCACCCCGGGCTCAACCTCAGTGACCCGGTCCGTGAGGGCATCTGGAAATGCGGCGAGCTCGACGACGAGATCTCCTACCCGGATTGGGTGGAAGAGGGACTGGAGCCTGACGAGCCACCGAGCCTGGAAGCGCAGACGGTAACGGTTGCCGATCGGCTGGCGCGCATAGCTCACGATCTCGAGGACGGAATCCGCGCCGGCGAGGTGGCTCTCGAGGCAGCGGAACGGCTCGACCTGGGTGCCGCGGTCGTGCACAAGCTGGGGGATCGTTACACCCATCTGACGAGCCGATTTCGCCGTCAGAACTCACTGATCCGCGGCATGATCCACGTTCTCGTGTCCGACGTTATCGTACATAGCTGGGAGCTTCTGATGGCTTGGCGACTGGAATGGTCGGAAAGCCCCGAGGCGGAGGATGTCAATCGACCGCCTGAGCCACAGCGCTTCGAACGCGGCACGGTCGGGTTCTCTGAAGCGGTCGGCAGATTCGTCGACGAGATCGAGGCTTTCGTCGAAACCCAGGTCTACCGTTCCTTCGCGGTCAGCCGCATGCACGCGCGCGGCCGCTCTTTCGTCAAGGGGCTCTTCGCTGCCTACTATCGCGATCCCCTGCAGCTCGACGATTACGTACTCTTTCGCTCTAGGTCCGCTGCCGGGGGCTCTTACCTACGTGACCTCAGCGGAGCTGATTTGCAGAAGGAGCTCGCCGACCGCTACCACGACAACCCGGCGTTCGTCCGCGTCGTGGCCGACCACGTCGCCGGCATGAGTGATTCCTACGCGGTGAAGGAGTACGAGCGCCTCTATCTGCCGTTCCCCGAGCCGGAGAGTCGCTGAGAAGCAGCGCCATAGGGGACACAGACGGCGCTATGGGGTGCACAGACGGCGCTGCAGGGTGTACAGACAGCGCTACAGGGTGCAAACGGCGCTATAATGGCGCTGCAGCCCGTTCACGGCCCCCTCTTCAGGGCCAACGACCTCATCTAATCCCAGGTAGGCACCCATGGCGAACCACGACAGCAATCCCGCTGCAGCCGGTGGCGCGCTGGTCGGCGCGGCGCTTTCCCGTCCCCTGTCCCAGGTCGACCCCGAGATCTATGAGACCGTACGCCTGGAGACCGACAAGCAGGCCACCAAGCTGGTCATGATCGCCAGCGAAAACTATGCCTCGGAAGCGGTTCTATCGACCTGTGCGTCGGTAATGTCGAACAAGTACGCCGAGGGCTACCCGGGGAAGCGGTATTACGGCGGCTGCGAGTTCGTCGATATGGCCGAGACCCTGGCAATCGATCGAGCCAAACAGCTCTTCAACGTCGAGCACGCCAACGTACAGCCCCATTCGGGCACGCAGGCCAACATGGGCGTCTACTTCGCCGCCCTGCAGCCCGGCGACACGATCATCGGCATGGAGCTGCCGCACGGCGGGCACCTGTCGCACGGCCACAAGATGTCGTTCTCGGGACAGCTCTTCAACGTCGTCACCTACGGGGTCAACAAGGACACCGAGTTGCTCGATTACGACGAGATGGCGGCGCAGGCCAAGGAGCACAAGCCGCAGATCATCGTCGTGGGTGCGTCCGCCTATCCGCGCACCATCGATTTCGCTCGCGTGAGGTCGATCGCCGACGAGGTGGGCGCCAAGGTCCTGGCCGACATCGCCCACTGGGCCGGGCTGGTGGCTGCCGGCGTCTACCCGAATCCCGCCCCGCACGCCGATTTCGTTTCGACGACCACGCACAAAACGCTGCGCGGTCCGCGCGGGGGCTTGGTCATGTGCAAGGAGGAGTACGCCAAGGAGCTCGACCGCAAGGTCTTCCCAGGCATCCAAGGCGGCCCCTTCATGCATCTGATCGCCGCCAAGGCCGTGTGCTTTCTCGAGGCGCTCAGTGATGGCTTCAAGCTCTACGCCGAGCAGATTGTCACCAACGCCAAGGCGCTCGGCAACGCTATGGCCGAGCGTGGCTACCGCCTCGTCTCCGACGGCACCGATACGCACCTCATTCTCGTCGACGTCGGCCAAGCCGGAATGACCGGCAAGGAGGGCGAGGCCTGGCTCGACACGGCCGGCGTGGTCATCAACAAGAACACCATTCCGTTTGATACCAATTCACCCTTCGTAACGTCGGGGCTGCGCATCGGCACGCCGGCGGTTACGTCGCGTGGCATGGGCGAGGAGCAGATGGTTCAAATCGCCGACTGGATCCACCGCGTGCTGGAGTCCAAGGGAGACGAGGAGATCAGCAAGCAGGTACGCTCCGAGGTCGACGAGCTGTGTCACGCATACCCCATCTACGATTGGCGTTTGCGCGAAATGCCCAAGCTTGACTAGGGCTCATTCGAATTTCAACGCGAGTTTGCATAATCGGTCGTCGGAGGTCATCAGAATGAAATTTTTCCTGGATACGGCAAATATCGACGAGATCAGGAAGGCTGCCGACATCGGCATCCTCGACGGCGTCACCACCAACCCATCGCTGGTCGCCAAGGAGAAGAAGCCCTTCGAGGAGCTCGTCTACGAGATCTGTGAGATCGTCAACGGCCCGGTGAGCGCCGAGGTGGTGTCCACCGAGTTCGAAGCGATGGTCGAAGATGCGCGCAAGCTCGCGGCGGTACACGAGCACGTGGTCGTCAAGATCCCCTTGATCCGTGATGGCATCAAGGCCGTTACGGTGCTCTCCAAGGAGGAGATCCGCACCAACGTGTCCCTGTGCTTCTCGCCCATGCCGGCGCTCCTCGCGGCCAAGGCCGGCGCCACCTACATCTCGCCTTTCGTCGGCCGCCTCGACGACATCAGCCACGACGGCATGGAGCTCATCCAGCAGATCGTCCTCATCTACGAGAACTACGGCTATCCCACCGAGGTGCTGGTTGCCTCCACCCGCAATCCCCAGCATGTCATCGACGCGGCGCTCATGGGCGCTGACGTCGTGACGCTCCCCTACAAGTTGTTCGACGCCCTCTTCAACCACCCGCTCACCGACAAGGGCTTGAAGGCCTTCCTCGCCGACTGGGAGAAGGTGAAGGACGTCCTCGCATCCGCGTAGGCGACTGTCATGAATAGCGAGGACAGCTTCAAGGAGCTCGAGAAACTCGAAGAGGAGGCTTTCGCCGGCGGCGGTGAAGAGCGAGTCCAGCGCCAGCACGACGCCGGCAAGCTCACTGCCCGCGAGCGGCTGGACCTGCTGCTCGACGCCAACTCCTTTCAGGAGCTCGATCGGTTCGTCGTGCACGACTGCCAGGACTTCGGCATGGACCAGAAGCGCATCCGTGCCGATGGCGTGGTCTCGGGGCATGGCCGCATCGATGGCCGTCTTGTCTATGTATTCGCGCAGGACTTCACTGTTTTCGGCGGCAGCGTGTCGCTGGCCAACGCGGCGAAGATCTGCAAGATCATGGACCTGGCGATGAAGATGGGAGCCCCGGTGATCGGGCTCAACGATTCTGGCGGCGCCCGCATCCAGGAGGGGGTCGCCTCGTTGGCCGGTTATGCCGACATCTTCCTGCGCAACACG
>JAUWTE010000434.1 GCA_030609765.1 Acidobacteriota bacterium | reverse complement strand
GCTTGCGCTCCAACGGCGGAACAGCCCGAGGTCGCTGCGGTCGTGCACGAACTGGCGGCAGACCTGGACGCTCTCCATCTGCTTCTCGAGGATGTGAGGCAAGCGGACATGAGCGGCGATGTCGAGGGCATACTCTCTAATTACACCGATGATGTCGTGAGCATGCCACCCGATCTGCCGGCCATGGTGGGCAAGGATGCTCTGCGTGCCTATTACGAGGAAGCCTTCTCGCAGCTCTCGATCGAGAGCCTCGAGATGACGGCTGCGGAAACACACGTCGCGGGTGACTGGGCCTTCAGCCGGGGCAATTTCGAACAGACAGTCACGCCCTCCGGTGGCGATGCTTTCAACGTCGTCGGCAAGTACCTGTTCATCTTCCACCGCGAGGCCGACGGCTCCTGGAAGATCGCCCGCCTGATCGGCAACCTGGACGGCCCGCAGCCAGGGATGTAACTCTCAGGCCTTCACTTGGACGTCATCGCCGACCACCTGCACCTCGTAGGCGTCAACCTTCTCACCCTCGTGGCGGGTGCACTCGCCTGTCGTGATGTCGTAGGGCCAGCCGTGCCAGGGGCACTTGACGATGTTGCCCTCGCAGAAACCGTCGCCGAGAGGGCCACCCTTGTGGACGCAGGTATTGTCGAGGGCGAAAAACGTGCCATCGACGTTGAAGAGCGCGATTGCGGTGCCGTTGGCATCGACAACTCTGCATTCTCCGGGGGCGAGATCCGAAGTCTTGGCTACGCTGGTAAAATCAGGCATTCGTACCTTTTTCGACTGTGGATGCTCCCTCTCGACGGCTACGACCCCGAAGGGCTGCGACCCAGAAGGGCTGCGGGCCCCAGGGCTGCGCGAGCCTGGATCGATGCGAGACGCGGAGCTGAATCGTTTTGGCGGATTTTGGCATGGGTGATCGAGGCGGTCAAAGGAGCGGTGTACAGGCAGCGCCCGACATGGCTGCCAAGACGGGCGGCTCATTCACGAGCGCAGTGCAGGAGATGTTCGGCTCCCTGGCGCATCGCTACGACAGCTTCAATCACTGGGCCAGCCTGGGGCTCGACTATGGTTGGCGCCGCGCCGCCGTTCGCTCCTTGCAGCTTTCTGACGACGCCATGGTGCTCGATGTGGCTACCGGCACGGGGGACCTGGCATTCACAGCGGCACGGCAGGCGAGCCGAACCGCCGGCTTCGATTTCTCGCCCCAGATGATCGAGATCGCCGTTCACAAGGCGCAAAAGGGGAAGGTCGCTGGAGTCTCCTTCCAGGTGGCTCGTGCCGAGCAAATGCCGTACGGCGACGACTTCTTCCACGGGGCTACATCGGCGTTCGCCATGCGCAATGTGAAACCGATGCTCGGCGAGGTGCTTGCTGAGATGCACAGAGTGTTGCGACCCGATGGGCGAGTGGCGATTTTGGAGTTCAGCCGGCCGCCTGTTGCGCCGGTTCGTTGGGCGCACGGTCTTTACGTGCGATCGATCATGCCCCGGATCGGGCGACGGCTCGTGGGTTCAGCCGAGCCCTTCGAGTACCTGCACCGCAGTATCGAGGAATGGCTGAGTCCCGAGGAATTCGCCGAGCGCCTCCGGGCGGTGGGCTTCGCTGAGGTTGGCTACCGGCGCCTGGCGTTGGGAACGGTGGCGCTACATTTCGGGCGAAAAGAGGGGTGACTACGATCCCGGGAAGGGGGCCATGCTCAGCAGCGGTGAGTCGATTGCCTCGGCGGCCGCTCCTTCCGGGGCAACGGAGACCCGTAGAGCTAGGCGGGCATTCGCTGGGGCGAAGCAGGCGCGATCGTTGCAGGCCTGGTAGCGAACCGAGAGCTCGAGATTGTGGTCACCGAGCGGCGCATCGGCAGCGACCTCGAGCTCCATGCCGATGACAACCGTGCCCTCATACACCGCAAGAGGCTCATCGGCATACGGAAACTCCACGTGCTCGGCTTCGGGGTAGAAGGCCCGGACCACGTTGATCCCCTCCGGGCCTTCGATCGAGAGGGGTA
Source organism: Acidobacteriota bacterium (assembly GCA_030609765.1). Lineage (GTDB taxonomy): Bacteria > Acidobacteriota > UBA890 > UBA890 > UBA890 > CALAKE01. The sequence continues at coordinate 1,656 of JAUWTE010000434.1, read as the reverse complement.
CCGGAATCAGGTAGTCATACGTGGGGGGGTTGGCGTTGACGTGCAGCTCCACTGCCACCTCGAGCGCCACCGCGGCGCGCACAGTCTGGCCGCGCACCAACGGTGCGGCAGCGACAGCTCCCGCGGCGAGTCCGGCGCGCTCCTGCCTCATGATCTGTGCGGCCGGTACCTGGGTCGCGGGAAGCAGGGCGGAGACGGCAATGAGGGTCGCCACAGCGACAGCAGCCCTCTGCCAAATATTGCGCGAACGGGCCATGGAGCTACTTGTTCTCTTCCTCGCGGGCCTTCTCAGCGTCGGCGATCACCTTTTGCGACACGTGCGCCGGCACCTCCTCGTAGCGAGAGAACTCCATGGTGTACGTGCCGCGCCCGCCGGTCAGCGAGTTGAGATCGGGCGCATAGGCCAACACCTCAGCCAGAGGTACCTGAGCATGAATGATCTGCATGTCGCCACTGGGGTCCATGCCCTGCACGCGCCCTCGGCGGCTGTTCAGGTCACCCATGACGTCGCCCATGGCATCGTCGGGGATGGTGATCTCGATATCCATCATGGGCTCCAGCAATACCGGATCGGCGTGCAGGGCGGCCTCCCTGAAGGCCATCGACCCGGCGATCTTGAAGGCGATCTCCGACGAGTCCACCGCGTGGAACTTGCCATCCAGCAACTTGACCTTGTAGTCGACGAGAGGGAAGCCGGCCAACACGCCGCGCGCTGCCGCCTCGATAACTCCCTTTTCGACCGCGGGGCGGAACTGCTGCGGAATCGATCCGCCGAAAATCGCGTCGACGAACTCGAAGCCGGCTCCACGCTCCTGCGGGCCGATCTCGATCGTGCAGACACCGAACTGTCCGCGCCCGCCCGTCTGTTTCTTGTGTTTGCCCTCTGCCGTGGCCGACCGCCGTAGCGTTGCCCTGTAAGGGACCTTGGGTGGCCGCAGCGTGCAGTGCACACCGAAGCGATTCGCGAGCTTGGCCACAGTGACCTCGACGTGGAGCTGGCCGAGGCCCGAAATCAACATCTCGTGGGTCTGAGGGTCGCGGCTGATAATAAGCGTCGGGTCCTCATCCTTGATGCGCGCCAATGCCGTGCTGATCTTCTCCTCGTCGCCTCTGCTCTCGGGCTCGACGGCGAACGAGATCGCCGCCTTCGGGTACTCGACGTGATCGATGAGAATCGGGCTCGATATGTCGCACAGTGTGTCACCCGTGTGAACGTCCTTCAGCTTGGCCACGGCACAAATCCGGCCGGCCACGAGCTCGCTGAGGGGCTCGTGCTCCTTGCCCTGCGCGAGGTGCAGATTATGGAGCTTCTCCATGTCACCACTGCGCGGATTGAGCATGGGGGCGTCGACCACAGCTTTGCCCGCGAAGGTCTTCATCAGTGAGATGTGGCCGGCGTAGGGGTCGGCGACGGTCTTGAAAACAAGAGCAGCGAACGGTCCCTCCGGGTCGACGGAGCGACTGATCTCGCTGCCATCCTTCGGGTCCTTGCCTGTGAACTCGCCATGCTGCGATGGGTTTGGCAGAAACTTGGCAAACGCGTCGAGCACGCGGTCGGTGCCGATATTGTGGAGGGCCGACATGCACATGACCGGAAATAACTTCCTGAGGCCGACCTCCTCGAGAATGCCCTCGGCGAGCTGGTCCGGGTTGAGG
>JAUWTE010000521.1 GCA_030609765.1 Acidobacteriota bacterium | reverse complement strand
CTCCGGCGACATTCTCGGCCATGAACTGATGATCGATGCCGACCTGTACACGCCGGTCGATGCGACACTCATCCCCACAGGAGAGCTCGCCGCGGTGTCCAGCACGCCGTTCGATTTCACGGTGCCGACTGCGATCGGCGCACGGATCGGCAACGAGGATGAGCAACTCGGCTTCGGCGGGGGCTATGACCACAACTTCGTCATCATCCGCAACGACGACGGCGCGACGATCAGCCCCGACGGCAGGCTATCAGAGCTTTCCCTGGCGGCGCGCGTCGTCGAGCCGATGAGCGGCCGCGTGCTCGAGGTCGAAACAACCGAGCCCGGCCTTCAGTTTTACTCCGGCAACTTTCTCGACGGATCGATCCACGGCAAGGGCAGCAAAGCCTACGAGCACCGCACAGGCTTCTGCCTGGAAACACAACACTTCCCCGATTCGCCGAATCAGCCTGAGTTCCCGTCGACCATCCTGCGACCAGGGCAGAACTACCACAGCAAGACGATTTACAGGTTCTCGGTAGACCGCTGACAGCAGGATCGCCTGCACGACCGCGCCGAAATGGGGGACTTGACCCCATCGACCACCCGACCACCTCAGAGCTGGTGAATCGCTAGCGGCACCCCCGTCAAACCTAGGTGCCGGTCCGTGGACCAGCAGCAGGTGATTTCTCGCTCCTTCATCAGATGGAGCCCCACGGCATCGGTCAGCGTGAGTCGCCGGTCTGAGAAACGGCGCAGTATCTCGGTTCCCGCTCTGTGTTGGCCCCCACCCACGCTGAGGACCTTCAGAGGTGTCATAGCCTCGATCATGGCCAGAAACTGCAGGCCTCGCGTCGCATCGTATCGCTTCAAGAACCAGCCATGCCCCTCAGCGATGACCAGGGCTGTGGTGACGAGCTTTGGTGGCTCAGAGAACAGACGCCGAAAGAGCGGATGGTAGGTGTCGGACCGATCGGCAAGCGCAATGAGCGCCGAGGTGTCGACGTACGCTTCAGTCCTTTTGACCATAGACAACGTCGTCGATCTTCTGACTCGCCAGCGGGTCACCGGACTCGACGAAGCCCGCGTAGCGCATCCAGGGGCGTGATTCGTCGGCGGGCAGAAGGGTGCGCAACGAGCGTCGCAGCAGCTCGGCAAGCGAGATCCCGAGTCGAAGGGCCTCGCTCTTTGCGGCCTCGTATTCCTCTTCTGACAGGCTGATTTGTGTGCGGACCATGATAACACTCTATTAAGAACTGTTATCATCTGCAATATCCCGCCGCTAGCAGGCCGTGGTGGAGGTGTGGTGGGCCTGGTAGGTGCATCACTCGACCTACTTTGACGGACACGCGCGGGCAACCTACTCTGACTGAACTCACTGGGTCGTTGCGCCCATCGGTGGTGCTGGCCCCGAGTTGGTCACAACATCAAACGAACAATTTGAAACAGAAGAGCCTGGAGGCTCCCATGAAGAAGCTCCTTTACGTCGTCGTTGCACTCGTTGCGATAGTCCTTCTGCTGGTGATCTTCGTTCTTACCCGCGACTTCGACTCTGACGAGCTCGGTAATGCCCTCTTGGCCAAGGTCGGTGAGGCAACGGGCATCGAGCTCACCGCCAGATCATTTCGCTTGAACCTCTCCCAGGGACTCTGGCTTGAGGGGGTCGAGGCCCACGGCGAGATGCCGGGTGGTGAGTTCACGGCAAGTCTCGAACAGCTCGTCTTCGAGCATCGCCTGCTGCCGTTGCTGCGCGGCGAGGTGGTCATCGATCGTGTTGTCCTGGAAGGCGCACAGATCGAGGTCATCTCTCACGAAGTCGAAGAGCCGGAACCGGCGGAAGCAGAGCTAGGGGCGGAGGCACCGGCAACCGAGACCGAAGTTGCGGCGCCGGCAGAGGAGCCCACACCAACCCAGGAACCTGGCTCATCCGCCGATGCGGAGGAGGCGGGCCTTTCTCTCGTGATTTCCGAGATCTCGATTCTCAATGGCCACCTGACGGCCCGGAACGAAGGATCTGGAGATTCGTTCTCGATCAGCGGCCTGGAGATCTTGCTGCGCGACCTGTCTTTGGATCCCACCGCCGGCGATGGACTCGAGGCATTTTCTGGGCGCGGAACGATCGGCGCCGAGGCAGTGAGCATGGGGGATTTAACGATGGCCCTCAGCTCCGGCGATCTCGTGGCCAACCACGGTGTCTTCACCGTGAGCGAGCTCAACGTGACCGCTCCCGCCGGTGTGGTCGGCGTGGAGACGATGGCGGTTGACCTGACCGGTGAGGCGATCGAATACATGATCACCGCGGCGGCAAACGACGTGAACCCCAACATCCTGCTCGGAATCGGCGATCAGACGGCTCTGGGTGATGCCAACTTGACCGTTCAGGCGCAGGGAGTCGGCACCGAGCTCGATGGGATAACCGCCAGCGGCTCCCTTCGGCTTTCTGCCGGCGCGCTGCCCAGCATCGATCCACTCCCCGCCGTCGACGAAGTGCTCGGCACATCCCTCGTGGGCACCGCCTACAACGCCACCGAGGTACGCTTCAGCATGGCTGGATCGGTCGTCACGATCGAGCCCTTCACGCTCGAGAGTGAGATTATGAAGATCTCGGGCGACGCCACGGCAAACCTCGACGGGCCGCTCTCGGGCAACGTATCGATCGGCATTCCGCGGGGCGAGGTCAGCGAGGACGCCGGTGTCGCACGCAACGTGCTGGATGCCATTACAGCCGACAACGATTGGCTGACAGTTCCTCTGG
>JAUWTE010000170.1 GCA_030609765.1 Acidobacteriota bacterium | reverse complement strand
TTGATCACCGTCAAGGACATCCAGAAAGCCACCCAGTACCCCAACGCCTCGAAGGACAGCTTGGGCAGGTTGCGAGTCGGGGCCGCGGTGAGCGTTGGACACGAGGCGCTCGCGCGCGCCGATGCTCTACGGGAGGTGGGGGTCGACGTGATCGTCGTCGATACGGCCCATGGACACACCGAAGGAGTCATCACCACGGTTGCCGAGCTCAAGAAGCGCCACCCCGACCACCCGGTGATCGCGGGAAATATCGCGACGGCTCAGGCCACCGTGGATCTGATCAATGCCGGCGCCGATGCCATCAAGGTCGGCATGGGGCCGTCAGCAATCTGCACCACCCGCGTGGTCGCCGGCGCAGGCGTCCCGCAAGTCACGGCGATCGCCGAGTGCTCCGCCGCCGCGAGTGAGCATGGCGTGCCGGTCATTGCCGACGGTGGAATCAAGTATTCAGGAGACGTGGCCAAGGCGGTCGCGGCAGGCGCGGACACCGTCATGATCGGCTCGTTGCTGGCAGGAACCGATGAGAGTCCTGGCGAGATCGAGCTTTACCAAGGGCGGGCGTTCAAGGCCTATCGAGGTATGGGCTCCGTCGGCGCCATGCGCCGCGGTAGCCGCGATCGTTATTTCCAGGCCGATGTCGAGGAGAGCAAGTTGGTTCCAGAGGGCATCGAGGGTCGTGTCCCCTATCGCGGCATAGTCTCCGAAACCGTCCACCAGCTCGTCGGAGGGCTACGTGCCGGCATGGGCTACTGCGGCTGTTCGGATATCCCCTCAATGCAAAACGACTCCAGGTTCATTCGCGTCACTCCTTCCGGCTTGCGTGAGGCACACGTCCACGACGTCACCATCACCAAGGAAGCACCCAACTATCGCCGCACCGAGTAGATGGCCCGCCCGGCTCATCGAACGACTCGTCGACAACTGTTGAAGAACAGCCTCGGCCTGGCGGCAATATCGACCGTCCCACTCGGATTCGGATGGGGACGATTCGGCCAGCGGGCGGGCGCTCCTACCGGCCCCACGAGTCCCTTCGCGGTCGTACTCGGCACCAGCCAGGATGGCGGTGTCCCGCAGGCCAATTGCTTCACCGGCTACTGTGCTCGGGTTCGCACCGGTGAGGTCGCCGCTCCCCGCGTCGCCTGCCTCGGAATTGTCGATCCAGCGACCGGTGCGCGCTTTCTGGTCGATGCAACGCCCGACTTCGTCGCCCAAGTCGGTGACCTTGTCTCGTGGCCACAGCAGGGCGGACAACCCTCACTACCGACCGGGACGCTACGCCTCGAGGAGGAGGTCCAGGGGGTCTTGCTCACGCACGCCCACATGGGCCACTACACGGGCCTTCTTCACTGTGGCCGCGAAGCCGCGGCCACCGACAACCTTCCGGTATACGCGAGCGCGGCCATGGCTCGGCTTCTTCGTTCCAACCAGCCTTTCAAGACATTGATCGACGAGGACAGGCTGGACCTGCGGGAGATCAGCATCGGTGCCCCGATCGAGCTGACCCCTGACCTCAGCGTCGTACCGTTCAGCGTCGTGCATCGCGCCGAGCTCACCGATACGCTGGGCCTGCTCATCAACGGACCGAGTCGGAGTCTCCTGTACGTCCCCGATGCCGATCGCTGGGACGGCTGGCCGGTACCCTTCGAGGACTGGCTGGACAAGAGCGACATCGCCGTGCTCGACGGCACCTTCTACTCCGCGGAGGAGCTCGGGCACCGCTGGCAGGGCGAGGTTCCACACCCCCCGGTTGCCGATACTGTGGAGATGCTATCCGCGCGCGCTCGGGCCCGGCCTGAGGTCTGGTTCACCCACCTGAATCACACCAATCCACTGTGGGACGAAAACAGTTCGCAGCGCGCTGCCGTTCAGGATGCAGGTTTCGGCGTTGCCCAGCGGGGCCAGACCTGGGAGCTATGATTCCGCCTCCAGGACAATCAAACCGCCACCGTCGATGAGCAGAATGCGAGTGTCCTCATGCGTCGGGTGATAGTCGATCTCCACGATGATCGAATCACCCAGATCCCAACCCGCCTCCTCCAGGCGCTCGGCCCACTCCACCGCGACCACCGCGTCGCTGCGGTATAGATCCTCGAGCCCCAGATCCGTCAGCGACGCATGGGACAGACGGTAGAGGTCGACGTGGTAGAAGATGAAGCGACCTCGGTGCTCGTTGATGAGCGTGAAGGAGGGACTGCGGATCTCGTCGGGCTGCAGGCCCATTCCGCTTGCCATGCCACGCACGAAAACCGTCTTGCCCGCACCCAGAGGGCCGAACAGAAGAACCACCTCGCCGCCGTTGAGTTGCTCGCCCAGACGGCGACCCAGCTCCAGGGTCTGCTCGTTGTTGCGGCTGAGAAACTCGTGCGGTCTGGCCATCTCGAGGTGCACGTGGGTGAAGGTCGCGGGCGGCGATCAGAAATCTTCGTCTTCGTCGAGCTCCGCCTGCAACGAGAGAAAAACATCGGGCAGTAAATCAACCAGGTCCCCGGCAATGAGGGCAACCTCTCCGAGCTCATCAGCCGCCAGATCCCCGGCGGCACCATGGATGAACACTCCGAGCTCGGCTGCCGCCGCCGGCTCCATCCTCTGCGCCAGGAAGGCCGCGACGAGACCGGTCAAGACATCACCCGAGCCACCGGTGGCCATTCCTGGATTGCCCGTGGGGTTGACCACCAGCGGCCCCACCGGCTGCGCCAGCACGGTGCGATGGCCTTTCAACACGACCAGCGCGCCGGTCTCGGCGGCCAGCCGTCTTGCGCTGGCCAGGCGGTCACCCTGTACATCGCCCGTGGAACACCCGAGCAGGCGCGCCATCTCGCCGGGATGCGGTGTCAGGATGCGCGGCTCTGCCGACTCTGAAATCCGGTCCAGGCTCCCCACCAAGGCATTGAGCCCATCCGCATCGATCACGGTCGGCACCCCTGCCTGTGAGATGATCTGGCGCACGGCCTCAGCGGTTTCCGAGCTCGTCCCGACTCCGGGGCCGATGGCAAGGACATCGGTGCTCCCAACCAGCTCGAGAACCTCTTCGACGGCGTTGAGACCGATTCCGCCTCCCTCTGCCGCACAGGTCAGCGGTCTGACGAGAGCCTCGGTGATCTGACCGGCAACGATCGGATAGACGGAGCTGGGTGACGCAACCGTCACGAGCCCGGCACCTCCTCGCAAAGCCCCTCGTGCACTGAGAACGGCAGCTCCCGTGGTCCCCGGTGATCCCGCTACCACCAAGACCCGTCCGTAGGTGCCCTTGTGTGTATCGCTCGCTCGCGGCACAAGGAGATCAGCGCAGTACTCGGGGGTGAGCATCAGAACCGGATCATCGATCGCCGCAATGCTGGCCTCGGGGATGCCGATGTCAACCACGTAAATCTCGCCACAATAGTCCTCGGCGGGTGGCAAGACATGGCACAGCTTCGCCGCCGCGAAGGTGACGGTGAGATCCGCATCGACCACGGGGCCTTCGACGTCGCCGCTATCAGCAGACAACCCGCTCGGCAGATCAACGGCCACTACCGCCGCACCCGCCGCGTTGATCGCGTCCACCACCTCACCGTGGTGTCCACGCAACCCACCCGTGATGCCGGTTCCAAACAAAGCATCGACGATGCAGTCATAGCCTTCCAGGGCGGCGTAGTGCGCGTCCCACGCATCGGCATCGGGGATCTCGGTGATCGGCACGCCGAGTGCCTGGGCCATGGCGTGTTGGGCCGCCGCAGAGCCCTGAAGCTGTTTTGCGCTGGCAAACAAATACGCGTGCACATCGAGTCCGAGGTTGTACAGGTGACGCGCCACGACAAAGCCGTCACCTCCGTTGTTGCCTTTCCCACAACAGACGGCCACCGACCCGGGAGCGTCCGTCTCGAAGAACTCTTCCATGGCCTCGACAACTTGGGTGCCGGCATTCTCCATGAGCAGCAGCCCGGGGATCCCATAGTCGTCAATGGCGGCTCGATCACAACCTTGAATCTGCGCGGTGTTGAGGATCTTGATCATGGTCTCATTCCGGCGCCCGCTTGTCTTTGCCCCCGGCCATGGGCATCAAGTCCCTTGCCATGACCTCGGCCACGGCCCAGATTTGTGGAATCAGGTCGCGAGTCTCAGGGCCATATTCGGAGTGTATCCCGAGAGCAAACCGGAGCAGCCCCTGGTTCGGGCTGCCGCGATAGGCATGCAGCAGATCCTTCCAGAAACCGTAGAACTCAGCCTGCCTGCCAAGCAGCGAGTCCGTACTCAACTCGCCGACAGTCCTCTCCAGGAAGACGCGCTCGTCCAGTGTCAGGTGACGCAGGTTGTTACGCAAGAAAACCGAGAACGACTCAGGGACGTCTGCCGGCGCGGAGAGCAGGACGATCTCCAGCTTGGGCACCTCGCCGTCTTCACCGAATAGCGCCCCGACTTCGACACCGAGCCCTTTCGCGATCCGCACCAGCATATCGGGACCGGGCGAGGAGACATGGCCAGCCTCGATGCGCTTCAGGTGGCTCTGGTCAACATCCGCTTCCTGGGACAGGTCCTCGATACTCATCTCACGGGCCTGTCGGATACGCTCGATATTGCGGCCGATTTCCATTCCGAAACGATAGCCCCCTGCCGCGGACAATTCCAGCAGAGACTTGAGGTTAACGGAGACCTCATTGACACGCAGAAACGCGCGTACCTATACTCGCCCGCGGTACCAAAGGTGAATGACCATGTCGCTCCGCGCCCTTCGCTTCATGACTGCAGGAGAATCCCACGGGCCGATGCTCGTTGGAATCCTCGAGGGATTGCCTGCCGGATTGCCGATCGACCTACCCACCATCGATGCCGATCTCGAGCATCGCATGGGCGGCTACGGCCGTGGCAAGCGCATGAAGATCGAGCAGGACCGCGCCCGCTTCGTGGCCGGGGTTCGTCATGGCCACGCCCTCGGCAGCCCCATCGCCTTCTTGATCGAGTACCGCGATTGGACGAATTGGCGACACGGCATGGGCGCGGAGCCACTCGAGGCCGGCAGCCCCGAGGCCGGCGGATCAACGGCTGAGAGCGGTGACCTCAGGAGCCCCGCCGCTGACATCCGCCGGGTCACGCGTCCGCGCCCTGGCCACGCGGATCTGGCCGGTGGCCTCAAGTTCGACCGCGCTGACCTCCGTGACATTCTCGAACGCGCCAGCGCGCGTGAGACTGCCGCGCGGGTGGCGGCGGGGGCACTTTGCAGGATATTCCTCGCCCAACTGGATATGAGCATCACGAGCCACGTCATCCGGATAGGTGGTGCCGGGCTCGAGGCCGGCACCGCGCTACCCGTGAATACCATTCTCGAGTGCGCCGACGCGTCACCGGTTCGGTGCGCCGATGCCCAGACAGAAGCGGCAATGATTGCCGCCATCGATGCCGCTAGTGATTCACTGGACACTCTGGGAGGCGCTTTCGAGGTAATCGCCATCAACGTGCCACCCGGGCTGGGCAGCCACACTCAATGGGACCTGAAGCTCGACGGCCGCATCGCACAGGCGATGATGTCGATTCCCGCACAGAAGGCCGTGGAAATCGGCGACGCCATCTGGGCAGCCGGCCAACCGGGCTCGGTGGTGCACGATCCGATTCACTACGATCGCGAGAAGGGCGGTTTCTACCGTCCCAGCAACCGCGCCGGCGGCCTCGAAGGCGGCATTACGTTCGGCGGCGAGCTGCGCGTGCGCGTATTCATGAAGCCGCTATCGACCTTGCGCCAGCCGCTCCCGTCGGCCGCCATTGTCGGCGAGGCGATGCTGGCGCTGATTGTTGCCGACGCCTGCCTGGAGAAGTTCGGCGGCGACAGCATTGGCGAAACGAAGCGCAACTACGCCTCGTACCTGCAACAGATCGGCCGATTCCCGCCGCAAAGCTCCTGACCCACCACGCTTACACCACGGCCAGCACCTGGCGAAGATACCGACCGGTGTATGAGATCCCGACCTCGGCGATCTCCTCCGGGATGCCCTCGGCAACCACCATTCCGCCGGCGTCTCCGCCCTCGGGCCCGAGGTCGATTATCCAGTCGGCCGTTTTGAGGAAATCGAGATTGTGCTCGATGACCACCACCGAGGCTCCCGAGTCGATGAGACGGTTGAGGGCAAACAGGAGCTTGGCGATGTCGTCAAAATGCAAACCGGTCGTCGGCTCGTCGAACAGATAGAGAGTTCCGGAGCCGGCGCCCTCGATCAGGTGTGCAGCCAGCTTCAGGCGCTGCGCCTCACCGCCCGACAGCGTTGTCGACGGCTGCCCCAGGCGTAGGTAGCCGAGCCCTACATCCTCCAGCACCTTGAGACGATCGTTGATTCTGCGGACGTCCGAGAAGAACCGCCGAGCCTCGCTGATGGTGAGCTGCAGCACCTCGTTGATCGCTTTGTTGTGGTACCGCACATCGAGGATCTCGCGACGGTATCTGCTACCCTCGCACTCTTCGCACGGCAGGCGTATATCCGGCAGGAACTGCATCTCCACCACGACCTCGCCGTTGCCCTGACAGGCCTCGCAGCGCCCCCCGGCGACATTGAACGAGAAGTGGCCCGGGCCGTACCCACGTGCACGCGCCTCGCGCGTGCCGGCAAAGGCGCTCCTGATTCCATCGAAGGCCTTCGCATACGTCACAGGGTTGGATCGTGGCGTCCGGCCGATGGGCGACTGGTCGACGAGCACGACCTGCTTGACCTGCTCGGCGCCCTCGATTCGATGATGCGCGCCCACTCTGTGCTTCCCCGGTCCCAGTCGCTGCTTGTGACCAGCGAACAGAACATCGTGGACCAGCGTGCTCTTGC
>JAUWTE010000013.1 GCA_030609765.1 Acidobacteriota bacterium | reverse complement strand
GCATGTAGAGCGCGTCCTCGCGCTCGGCCTCGAGGCTTTCGTAGAGGCTAGTGAGGGTTGCGTTGAACTCCTCGCGCTGGCGGGCCTCACTGACGGCGAGCATGCTGCCGAACATATAGCGCTCTTCATTGTCACGCTCGACGAACCGATCGGCCATGAGCGAGTTGACCTGCTGGATCTGTGCTCGCGACAGGTTGTCGAATGCAGGCTGGGCAACGGGCTGGGCAGTAATCTGATCTGCCCGCACCATGCCGCGCGAGGTGAGCGCGGCATCGAGCCAGGACTCGAGCTCTTGCGGGTCCATGTCATCCAGCGAAACCGGCCGCACGGTGCTGCCAGGATCGGCTGGCACACTCTCGGGCGTGGCTGTGGGCTGTTGCTGGGCCACGGGCTCGCTGACCGCGGCGCGTCCCCACAGGCTGGTGCTCATCGTCCAGCCGTCGGCATCGCTGCTGATCTGCAGGTTGACGGCGGCGGCAGTGAGCACGAGCCCGAAGATGAAGGTGGCGGCCACGGCGAGGCCGCGCAGCCACATACTACCTGTCGATGCCTTCTGAGCTCCCTCGGGCATACCGATGAAGGTGGTTCCGGCAGGTACCCCGGTAGGTTGCCACTCCTGCAGGTCGGCACGGACATTCCGGAAGGCTGCGTAGCGCTGCCGGCAAGCGGCGCACTCTTCCAGGTGCCCGTAAACGACCTTTGCGGTGGGAGCGTCTACCTCCTCGTAGATCAGCTCCGCCAGCAACGGGCGGATTTCTTCGCAGTTATCACTCATTTCAGATCCCCTCAGCCTGTAGGTGTCCAAGGGCCTGGGCCATAGCCTCGAGGCCGTTGTACAGGCGTGATTTCACAGTGCTCTCTGGTGTGTCCAAAACTTCGGCAATCTCGCGGAACTTCAAGCCGTGGTATTCCTTCAAAATGATGACCTCGCGCTGTGCCTCCGGCAGTCCGGCGAGGGCCTCGCGAACCGCCAGCGCCCGCTCTCCTTCCAGGGTCGCTTCCGCGGGAGTAGCCCGCGTATCGGGAAGCGCCCACAGAGGATTGGCCTCCTCGCGGTCGTCGATCGAGACCGTGGGGTGCGATTTCTTCCGGCGCAGCTTGCTTCGGCATAAGTTCAGCGCGATCTGGTAGAGCCAAGAGGAGAACTTCGACTGCCCGCGGAACCCGTCCAGGTGGGTATAAGCACGAACAAAAGCCTCCTGGCATATGTCCTTCGCTTCCTCGTGGTCACCGAGGTAGCGGTAGACGAAGCTGTATAGGGAGCCCTCCCAGCGCCCAACGAGATCGTTGAAGGCAGACACGTCACCCTTCACAGTCAGGGCTACTAGCTGCTCGTCAGAGAGGGCCATTGCTGCCTCGGCCATTGGCTCTCACGATCTCCAGGCTGGTTAAGGGGAATCCCGCCTCCACAGTCTAGGACGCGCCGTAAGCCCTAAAAGTCGATAGGCGTAGAGCTTTTCCGTGGCCGTCCACAACAGGAAGAGGCACCCTCTGTCAGCCGTTCGCACCGCTCGAGGTGGTAGAAATATGAGGAATTCATGGTATCAGCCCAGGGTCCGCGGCAGGTAGCCGCTATGGAGGCGCTCCTTAGGCGTCCTAACAGCCAGTCTGAGCCGTTCGCGCCATGCAGATAGCCCGTTTGCCCCCCGAGGAGCGGCCGCGAGAACGCCTGCGTCAACACGGCGTCACGGCTCTGGCGGATGCCGAGCTGCTGGCCCTCGTGCTTGGCAGCGGCAGCCCCGGGGCGTCGGCCCTGGATCTCGGCCGGCGCCTGGTGGCCAACGGTGGGGGACTGCGGAACCTCGCTCCGCGTGGCATGGCTGAATGGGCGGCGGAGCCCGGCATCGGGGGCGCGCTCGCGTCCCGTCTCGCAGCCGTTTTCGAGATCTCCCGCCGAGTGCGCACTCGAGCACCGCGCCGTGGCCAGCCGATACGCCATCCACGCCAGGTTGTGGGATACCTGACTGCTCGCTGGGCAGATGCGCAGGCCGAGTGCTTTGGCCTGCTGCTGCTCGACGCCCGCAACCGTTTGCTCGGAGAGGAGATCGTTTCCCAGGGAGGTTGGAGCGCCAGCGTGGTGCGCCCGCGCGAGGTGTTTCGCTTCGCCCTTCTGGCCGGGGCGCCGGCACTGATCCTGTATCACAATCACCCGTCGGGAGACCCAGCCCCCAGCCGTGAAGACATTCAAATCACCCGTCAGCTCGTTGAAGCAGGTCAGCTTCTGGGGGTGCGGGTACTCGATCACCTGATAGTTGCTGCCGAGGGTTACGCCAGCCTCAAAGAGCGAGGGTTGATCTAGCAGGCCGCAATTCTCTTGCACCGCCGCGACCCGTTGCTGAGTCCGGGCTCAACCGTTGAAGCCGATGCCGGATCGACATATCCTGGCTCTGGAATCGGTCCCGTTGCATCCGAGCTTCCGGGAGGTGGTCGTGCAGTCCTTCATGAGTCGCATCGTGCTCCTTGTTTCGTGCCTGATCCTCGGGGCCTCGCTTGGCTGTGGCGGGGGGCCCGTTTCCGAAGACGCGGAAGAGGGGGCCAGAGCTGAGCCCATCGGCGAGTACATGCGCGACCACTTCGAGCAGGTAAGAGGTGTCCAGCTAGGGGTGATTCGCGGAGACCTGCGCGCAGTCAGGGCGGCAGCCAAGTGGGTGGCAACCCACGATGCTTTGGAAGGAATGCCACAGGGCTGGGAGCCGTATGTCGTTCAGATGCGGGGCGCCGCCGAGGAGGCGGCCGCGGCTTCCGATATCGCATCCGCGGCAGCGGCCACGGCCACGATGGGGAGAGCGTGCGCTGCCTGCCACGAGGCCATGCAGCGGTACCCGCGGTTTCTCGACGTCGCACAGCCGCCCGAAGCGTACGAAACGGTACTTCACATGATGGGGCACATGTGGGCGGCCGACCGTATGTGGAAGGGTCTGGTAACGCCTTCGGCAGTGTCCTGGAACAACGGTGTGGCCGCGCTGGCCGTGGATCCTCTCGACGAGGAAAGCTTCGCGCCGGCGACTGATCACGTGGGTGAGCTGGGGGTCCTGGCGGCCAGGGTGCACGACCTTGCTGCCCAGGGTAGAGGTGTTGCCGAAATGGATGCCCGGGCCGAGATTGACGGCCAGTTCCTTGCCACGTGCGCCGAATGTCACCAGTTGCTTGGTGTCTCTGGCGAGCAGTAGCACAGGCCACCGGTCTCACTGCGGAAGCTTGGAAAATGCGCCATTCTGTGACATAACCTGAGGGATGGATCGGGGTCTCTGGCCGGCCGCCGGAGACGCTCCGCTCGCTAGCTGACAATCAGCAGAAGTTCAATTCGACAGTTCCCACGTCGAGTCGCATTGTCCAGCGCTCGAGACGAACCGGAGGTAGTCATGCATTCCCTCATGCGTCGCCTCACTCTCATCGCCATCTGCTCGCTGCTGACGGCCCTGCTCGCCTGTGGAGGATCTGGCTCCGAACTAGAGACCGAGGGGGGAATTCGATCCGAGGGCCTCGCCGCGCACATGCAGGAACACTTTACGCAGGCGAAGGCGATCCAGGAGGCGGTAATCGACGGCGACCTCGAGGGTCTGAGATCTGCGGCTCAGTGGGTGGCGGATCATCAGTTGGCCGAAGGGCTGCCGGAGGGCTGGGAACCGTACGTCACCGAGATGCAGCGCGCTGCCCGACAAGCTCTAGAGGCGACCGATGTGAGTACGGCGGCCGCCGCGGCCGCGACCATCGCCGAGAACTGCGGCTCCTGCCACCTGGAAGTGGGCGCCCGGCCGTTGCTGGTGCTCGGTTCCGAGGTTCCGCAGGATCCTGCCACCGTTCCCCACATGCTGGGGCATCTATGGGGTGCCGACCGCATGTGGGAGGGGCTGATCGTGCCGTCGGACGTGGCGTGGGCCAACGGTGTGGCGCCGCTGGCAGGCGATCCGCTGCAGCCAGAGAGCCTCTCGGACCATGCTGAGTACGCGGACGATCTACAGACGTTGGCGATCCGCGTCCACGAGCTGGCGGCTGCCGGTCGCGCCGCAGAGGGCCAGGAAGCCCGTGCCGCGATCTACGGTGAGTTCATCGCTACCTGCGCCGAGTGCCACGGGATGCTCGGCATCGGCGGGTAGGTCCTCTCCGCATTCAGGCGAACTGTTTAACTCCCGGGCGCCGTGCCCAACTCCCGGGCGAACTGCTCAACTCCCGTGTTTGCGGTGGATAGCCAGCAGGTCGACGATGAGCGCGAAGCCGGTCTCCATTCTGCCGGCGCCGGGTCCAACCAGCGTCACCTGGCCCAATAGATCGGTGCTGTAGGTGATGGCATTAGTCGCTCCGCCGATCGCGGCCAGCGGGTGCTCCAAGGGGATGCGCTCGGGCTTGACGCTGGCGTGGGGCACTCCGTCGACGACTTCCAGCTTGCCGATCAGCTTCCATCGCTCGCCCGCCGCCTTCGCCGCGGCGATGTCGTCCGCGGTGATGCCCGTGATCCCGGTGCAGTCGACATCGGCCATTGTCAGTGGCAGCCCCATCATCAGGTTGCCGAGAATGACTACCTTGCCGGCGGGATCATGACCTTCGACGTCGCCGGTCGGGTCGGCTTCGGCGTAGCCTTTCTCCTGGGCGTCGGCCAGCGCGGTCTCGTAGTCTGCACCCTCCTCCCTCTGCGTGAGGATGTAATTCGTGGTGCCGTTGAGGATTCCCTCGATACGCTGCACGCCGGCCGCCGCCACGTATTCCATGCCGAGGCGTAGGGTCGGAGTACCACTCATCACCGTGCCCTCGACGCCGATCTCCACGTTGTTTTCCCGCGCGATCGCGGTGAGGTCGGGGAAGCGCAGGGCCACGGGACCTTTGTTGGTGGTGACGACGTGCTTGCCGCTTTCGAGCGCCGCCTGGATATGTGAGAAAGCGGGCTCTCCGGTCTTCAGGTCGGTATAGGTGAGCTCCATGACGACGTCGGCATTCGATGAGACGATTGTCTCGAGCGCATCCCAGCCGCGTTCCGCCGCGGGCACGTCGTCGAGGTTGCCCGTCTTGTTGACCGCCTCGATCAATGCCTCCGGGGCGATGCCGTCGGGGTTATAAACGCTTCCACGGATGAAATCGGAGACGGCAACGATCTCGAGCTCGAGTCCGAACTGCTCGGCGAGCTCGTCACCACGCTCTGAGAGTATTTGCGCGAAGCCGAGGCCGACGTTGCCCAGACCAATGAGCGCCAGTCGGTATTTCATGAATCACCTACCTTCTTGGAATCGATTGCGAGGGACCAGGCTGGTGCTTGGCCGAGAGGGAAGCAGGGCCTCAACTCTGGCAACCGCCTAAGTGGCAGCATATCACCGCGCCGAGCAGGCTCAAGGTAGGGCGAATACGGTTGTTCGTGCATAATGGGCGCCATGCGCATCGCCTACTTCGACTGCTTTTCCGGCATTGCCGGCGACATGATCCTGGGAGCCCTGGTGGGTTGTGGGGTCGACATCGACGATCTGCGCCAGGACCTTGCGGGCCTGGTCCTCGACGGCTTTCGCATCGAGCACCGAACTGTACGGCGGGGCGCTCTGGGAGCCGAGAAGGTGGACGTCATCGTCGATGAGAAGGGTCATCCGCACCGCGGCCTCCGTGACCTCCGCGAAATACTGGAGGGCAGCGACCTCCCCGCCGGTGTCGCCGAGCAGGCAGACCGAGTTTTCGAGCGCCTGGTCGAAGCCGAAGCGAACGTGCATGGCGTGCCGGCCGACGAGGTCCACCTGCACGATGTCGGCGCCGTGGACGCCATCGTCGACGTCGTGGGCGCCTGTGCCGGCCTGCGGCGGCTGGGCATCGACAAGGTCCGTTGTTCGCCGCTCAACGTGGGTGGTGGCACCGTTCAGTCGGCACACGGCGAGCTGCCGGTTCCTGCTCCTGCCACCGCGTACCTGCTGCGCGGCGCTCCGGTTTATTCACGTGGTCCGCAGGTCGAGCTGGTCACACCAACCGGGGCCGCATTGGTGGCGACCCTGAGCGAGAGCTTCGGCCCCTGGCCCGAGATGGTTCTCGATGCCGTCGGCTACGGAGCTGGCGATCACGAATTCGATGGAATGGCCAACATCCTGCGCCTGGCTATCGGGTCGCATGCCGACTCCCACGTGGGTTCCGGCACCGAGGGTGTGGGACACGCGGGGCCGGTCAGTGTCATCGAAACCAACCTCGATGACATCACGCCACAGATACTGGGGTCGGTGGTCCAGAGACTCCTCGAGGCCGGCGCGCTGGATGCGTACACGTCGCCGATCTTCATGAAAAAGAACCGCCCCGGTGTTCAGCTTACGGTCCTGTCGCCGACCGAACATGTCGAGCTCCTGGCCGACCTGATCTTCCGCGAGACGACCACCCTGGGGCTGCGCACCTTTCCGGTGAAGCGTCATGAGCTCAGGCGCCGGCATGAGGGCGTAGATACTCCGTGGGGTCGCGTGAGAGTGAAGGTGGCCGAGTTGGGCGATTCCGTGGTCAGCAGCACGCCCGAGTATGAGGATTGCGAGGCGATTTCCAGGGCGCACGGTGTGCCGCTCAAGCAGGTGATCCAGGCGGCGGCCAGCGCCTACCTGAATCAGAAAACCGCCACAGAGGACTGAAGCGAGGACCGAGAATGATCAACATCACGCAGTTTGCCGAGATCGAGTTGAAAACCGCGAGGATCCTGAGTGCCGAACGTGTTCCCGAAACCGACAAGCTCATGCAGTTACGCGTCGATGTGGGGGACGAGGAGCGCAGCATGGTCGCCGGCATCGCGGCGGTCTACGAGCCGGAGCAACTCGTGGGCATGAACATCATCATCGTCACGAATCTCGAGCCGGCCACCATCCGGGGAGTTCGTTCCGAGGGCATGCTCCTGGCCGCGGACGTTGACGGCCGTCCGATCGTCGCCACTTTCCCTGAGGACGTCCCCCCAGGAAAGCGCGTGCGTTGAGTCTGGCGCGTGGCATCGGGCACGCGCCGCCGTGTTCCGTTGAGAAGCTCGGGCTGAGGCTCATCGATTCCCACGCCCATCTCGCGGAGGATCGTTTCGACGACGATCGTGCAGAAGTTCTGCGGCGGGCGCGCGAAGCGGGGGTCGAAGCGCTACTGATCATCGGCTACAACGTCGAAAGCAGCGCCCGAGCAGCAGCCATCGCTCAGCATGGACCGTCGTCTGCCAGCAGCGACTCACCGGTGCTGTACGCGACCGCAGGCTTTGCGCCCCACAACGTCGATGAAGCGGACGAGGAGGGGTTGGCTGCGATCACGGCCATTCTCGAGGAGCCGCGCGTCGTGGCGGTAGGGGAAATCGGGCTCGACTACCACTACGACATGCCACAGCGGGAGCAACGCGAGCTCTTCGACAGGCAAGTCGGTCTGGCGAGTGAGATGGGCCTACCGGTCGTCGTGCACAGCCGGGAGGCCGAGGACGACGTCGTCGCCATCCTGCAGCAGCACGTCGACGGGGACGGCCTCGCGGGTGTGATCCACTGCTTCACCGAGAGCTCGCGGATGGCGGAGCGCGCTGTCGAGCTCGGCTTCTATGTTTCGTTCGCGGGCATCCTGACCTTTCGCAATGCCGGCGACCTCCGCGAGACTGCGGCCCGCGTGCCCCTCGAACGTACGCTGATCGAGACCGACAGCCCCTACCTGGCCCCAGTGCCGCACCGCGGCAAGCGCAACGAGCCAGCGTTCGTTGCCGAGGTTGCGAGC
Organism: Acidobacteriota bacterium; assembly: GCA_030609765.1. Classification (GTDB taxonomy): domain Bacteria; phylum Acidobacteriota; class UBA890; order UBA890; family UBA890; genus CALAKE01. Next base: position 8,595 of record JAUWTE010000013.1, on the reverse strand, counting down.
GCCCTGGCGGAGATCCACGGCAAGTCTGCCGAGGAGGTTGCCGCGATCACCAGGCGCAACGCTCGCGAGCTGTTCGCGCTCAGGGACTAGAACGGGTCGTGGCTGCGCGCAGGTCCTCCACCATGCGAGCCACCTGCAGGATTCGGGCTTCGTCGAACGGTTTACCGATGACTTGCAGGCCGATGGGCAAGCCGTCGGCGTCGTTCCCGCAAGGAACCGATACCGCCGGCAGGCCAGCGAGGTTCGCCGTAACGGTGTAGACGTCGCTCAGATACATGGCCAGTGGGTCGTCTGCTTTCTCTCCAAGAGGGAACGCTGTGGTTGGGGAGGTAGGCCCGACGATGGCATCGACCTTCGTGAACGCCGTCTCGAAGTCTTGTCGAATGAGGGTACGTACGCGCTGGGCGCGACCGTAGTAGGCCTCGTAGTATCCCTCCGACAACAAGAAGGTGCCGAGCAGGATCCGGCGCTTGACTTCAGCCCCGAATCCCTCGCTGCGGGTTTTCGAGTACATGTCCGCCAGATCCCGCGGGTTCTCGGCTCTCGCGCCGTAGCGGACGCCGTCATAACGCGCCAGGTTGGAGGACGCCTCTGCCGTGGCGATGATGTAGTAGGTGGCAATAGCGTAGCGCTCGTGTGGCAGATCGATTGCTTCTATGCGGGCGCCGGCGCCTTCCAGCCTCGCCAGGACATCCTCGACAGCGCCACGCACCTCGGCATTCAGCCCGGCATCGAGCCAGTCTCTGGGGATGCCGAGTTTCAACGAGCCGGGATCGTCCGTTACGAGGCTGCGGTAGTCGGGCACCGGCTCATCCGCGGTCGTCGAGTCGTTCGGGTCGTGCCCGGCGATGGCACTCAACAACAGCGCCACGTCATCGACCGTCCGCCCCATGGGCCCCACCTGGTCGAGGGAGGACGCGAAGGCGACCAGGCCGTACCGTGACACTCGACCGTAGGTTGGCTTCAGTCCCACTAGCCCGCAGAACGATGCCGGTTGGCGAATGGATCCGCCGGTGTCGGAACCAAGCGCCCCCAGCACCTGTCCACTGGCGACCGCGGCGGCGGAGCCGCCACTACTTCCTCCCGGCACCCGACTCGGATCGTGCGGGTTGACGGTAAGCTTGAAGGCGGAATTTTCGGTCGACGAGCCCATTGCGAACTCGTCGAGATTGGTCTTGCCGATACAGATGGCCCCGTTTACCTCCAAGCGAGCCACTGCGCTCGCCGTGTATGGAGCCGAAAAGGGCGCGAGCATGCGCGACCCCGCCGTGGTGCGCTGCCCGCGCAAGCAGAGATTGTCCTTGAGTGCGACGGGCACGCCTGCCAGCGGCGCTTGCCTTGCTTCCGGGCTAGCGTCGATCTCGGAGGCGCGTCGCAGTGCGCGTTCAGCGTGCACCTCTAGAAAGGCTCCCACGCCAGGGTCCCGCGCAGCGACGGCCGCCAGTGCCGCTTCTGTGAGCTCGGTGGCAGTCATCTTTCCCGCCGCGACCGCACGAGCGGCGCTGGCACAGGTGAGACAGCTCAGATCCAGGCTCATCAGTCCGGCAGTACCTTGGGCACGACGAAATAGTCGCGGATCGACTCGGGAGCGTTGGCTAGCGCTTCTTCGAGAGGTAGTGATGGGCGCGGGGCATCATCGCGGCTGACATTGGCCATGTCGATGACGTGCTTGGTGGGGGGTACATGGTTGACGTCGACCTCACGGAGTTGATCGACGAACTCGAGGATGCGACCGAGCTGCTCAGCCACGAGCTCGCGTTCCTCATCATCGAAGTACAGCTTCGCGAGAGAGGCGACGTAGTCGACCACCTTCGAGTCAACGCCCATGCCCGGATTTTATACCTACTGCACCACGGTGAGCGTACCACCGAAAAATGAGGTCGAGGTGATGCTGCCGCTGGGGTCGTAGGCGCCCTGGTTGGCGATCGTCAGCGCGGAGGATCCCGCGGTGATTGCCCTGAAGGTCAGCACCAGCATGTCGCCCGTTCCCGCGGCTCCGGAGACAGCACCGAACTTCGACTGCCCGATCACCAACGTCCCATCCGGGTTTTCGACGACCTGCGTGCTCATCGAGGTCCCCTCGCTTCCCAGGAAGTCGCGAACCGAGAAAGAGTCGAAGGACACGATCGAGGTGTTGAACCTGATGTCGAGGGCGACGCCGTAAAGGTCGGTGACGGCATTCGCTTTCAGTGCCAGGGTGATCTGCTGGGGGTCGGAGCTGCGCGTTTCCATCACGATGCTGTTGGCCGGCGCAGGGTTTGCCGACGACGTGTAGGTGATGCCCGGCTGTGGCGGCGGCGGTGTTGGCGTGGAAGGCGAGCCACCGCATGCTGCCAGAGAGACCAGCAGCAACGAGGCTGTTGCAGCCGCAAGGAAGCCGCTTCGCCCGCTAATCCGCCCGCACTCTCGAGCGTCTGGCCGAAATGGTCAGCCAGGATCGCGAGGTCGAAGCCATCGACAATGCCATCCTCGTTGATATCGGCGGCGGGGGAATAGGAGCTGTCGCCCTCTCTGCTGCCGAAGGCGATACCGAGAAGGACGAGGTCGGCGCCATCGACACGACCGGAGCCATCGATGTCGCCGAGATTTGTGAGGCTGAGCAGTTCCGGCTCGACGACTTCGTACCAGGCCCCTGCGAGGACTTCGTAGCCATCCTCGTTGGGATGCACATGATCGGAAAACAGCGCCCCGTGGCCGTCGAGAGCCGTGTGCGTATCGACAAGCGTTGCCCCCGTGGCGTCGGCAACCCCGATGAGCAGCTCATTGACCTCATCCGTGCGGCGATTCAGCTCGCTCTCCCACCCCTCGTTGCGCGGAATGATCATGCCGAGAAAGTTGACGATGCCCGGCTGCTCGAACTTCGCCCGATTGATCATCTGCCGCAGGTTGAAGGCGATGGTCGAAGGGTCAACGAGGAAGGTGATGTCATTGGTGCCTTCCATGAGGAAGAGAGAATCCGGCCGTCTCGCTCGGATGACTCCGGAGATGCGGCTCAGCCCCTCACTTGTCAATTCTCCGCCGACCCCGTCGTTGGAGATCGTCACGGGTCCGAATACGTCCTCCAGCATTCTCCTCAGCGGTCCGACGTAGCCTGGCGTGTGCACGATGATGAGTGGGTCACGGCTGGGAATGACGAGCCCCAGCGTGATGCTGTCACCGAAGGCCGAGAAGTTGTGAGGCACAGTTCCCGAGCCGGCCTGGGGCAGCACGACAGCCGCCGCTCGGGCCGACGACTGGGCCGGCCCCGACAGAGATCGCGTCACCCGCCCGACTTTCCCGCGCGCCCCCTTCTCTCCCTCCCGAATCTCCCCCTCTGCGACTGCTAGGGTGCCGTCCGGTCGCCTCCAGGCCAGGGCGAGACGGCCGCCGGAGCCTGCTCCAGCCGCAGCCCGCGTTCCCGTGGCGCCTGCCAGGTTCGCTACAGGTCCCCAGGCATCGTTCTGCCGGACTGCCGACCTGAGCACTTGACGGTTGCTCAGTCGTGCTCCCCACAGCACAACTGCGTTCGCCGAGCTGAACATCGCGACGGGGTGAGTGCCGGGCTGCGGGCTCAGACGCTGGGCCGGCCGCCAGGTACCCCCCGAGCTTCGCAGGCGCGCGGTGGGGACGTAGCCAGTGGGGGTGAAGGAAATCCATGCGACCAGCAAGCGTCCAGAGCGCGCGGCGATGGAGGGCGTGATGTCGGGAACATCGTTGTTCGTGAGCTGGCGCGGCGAGGCCCACCCCGAGCTGCCGCGAGTAGCGACCCAGATCTCTGCGTCCATTCCATCATTGGCTGCCCAGGCTACGATCGGCCGGCCATTGTTGCCCATCGCGATGCTGGGGGCCATCGGTGTTCCGGTCACGCCGGGTAGCCGTTCTGCCGGCGTCCACGACGAACCGGTCCATCTGCTGGCGAAGATCGCGGCATCACTGCTGGATTCGTCCTCTCCGACCCAGACCACCCAGAGGCCCTTTTTCCCGGCGGCTGCGGCCGGGTGGTGATTCCAGGTACGTGCTGAGGGGCCCTCGAGCGCCGGCTCCCATTGTCCATTCCGATAGGTTTGGGCCCAGATACCGCTTCCAGAGCGGCCAGAGCGTGCAGCGACAATCCACACATCACCCGCGACCGTCGCGGCAGCTGTGGGGAGACCGTCGCGACCCGCTCGTGCGGGCCCCAGGGCGGTTCCCGGAGCTTCCGCCGGCGCTGCCGCGTAGACGCGTGAGGCACCGTTGGGGGATCTCGCTAGCCAGGCGACCGCTGGCACCTTGCCGAAGGCCAGGGCCAGGGCCGTTCCCGGAAGAGGTCGCTTGGTTGCCTGTGTCGTACCCGCCGCCTGGCCGGCCGCGGAGCCGGAACTGGCGACCACCGACGATGCCGGACCGGTCACACCTGCCACGACGACAGCGAGTCCAAGAATCGCAATGGCCAGTCTTCGTCTCGCGACGGCCTGTCGGGCGCGGGTCACTGGACTGAGACCTTTGCCGACCTGGCTTCGACGCGCTGAGATTGGGCTCGGCGACCGAGCAGTGCAAACCGTTTCAGGGTGAGCTCGGTGTCGCCCGGGGCAACGGCCTCGAAGGTGACCTGCAAGAGCTCACCGAAGCCGGTGATCGGGATGACCTCGCGACCGAGGCGAGCCAGGCCGACAACCAGCTCGCCTGGATGGCTCGTGTCGTACATCAACGTCGGCGCGGTGCCTTTCTTCCAGGCGGATCCAGCGCGAACGGAGATGATGCGCACGACCTGGGGATCGTAGTGCAGCGTCGCCGGCAGTCTCAGCAACTCCCGCGCGCCCAGGACAAGTAGGCGCACGCTCAACTCGTCTCCCGGTGCCACAATGGCGGTCGCCGGAGAAAGCATCAACAGGGCTCGATCGCGCTCCTGGTGGCGATCTCTGCTGCGCCCCGGATCATGCGGACCACCACCCTGCACCTGCTCGGCTTGCGTCGCCTGCTGCTGCTGATCCTCCGCCGGGGAGATGGAAGCGCTGGATATTGCCGCCGAATGCCCGGTGGAGGGTAAACATAGGCCCAGGGCGAAGATCACCCCCGCGACGGCCAGAGCCCGCCTACCTGTCCGGAAAGCGCTATTGGAGAAAGTCATAGAAATAGGTCGGGACGGAACAATCAGCAAATGTCGAAGCTCACCGACCCCCAGATTCATGCTTACTCGCCCACACAGATTGATGCTACCTATGGGTCCCCGGAACGGCAAGTCCTTACGTACAGCCTGGTAGACTGTACCAACTTCCCGAATCATAGCAGCGAGGTGGCCCTTACCTGCTTCCGGGGTGCATTATCGAGCGGGGATCTGACGGCGGTTCTGACCATGAGCAACGGCGATACTGAATTGACGGGAAGCAGCGATCCATCCGGAGAGCAGCGATCCAGCGACGATTTCCTCGTTCGCCGGCGCCTGCGTGAGGGCGCCACGAAGGCGCGCTATCAGGAGTTGGTCATCGGCCGGCCTGGTTTCCTGCATCTCATTCTCTACGAGAGCATCGTTACGCTGACGTCGTGGGTGCCGGGTGCTCTCGGGCTGGTGCTGCGGCGATACCTCTACCCACTCCTGCTCGGCGAGGTCGGCAAGAAGCCCGTGTTCGGGTGCAATGTGGTGCTCAGGCACCCGCACAAGATCATCCTTGGTGATCGGGTGATCATCGACGACAACTGCCTGATCGACGCCAAGGGCGCCAACAATCGCGGCATCCATATCGGTAACGATGTTTTTCTGGGCCGCAATTCGATTCTGTCGTGCAAGGACGGCGACATCCAGTTGGCGGACAGCGTCAATATCGGCTTCAACAGCTACATCTTCTCGGGAAGCACGGTGAAGGTAGGTCGTGACAGCCTCTTTGCGGCCTACTGCTATGTCATTGGGGGCGGGCACGACTTCGAAGATCCTGAGGCCCCGGTGCAGGAGCAGGTGGCTGTTTCGCACGGGGTGGAGATCGGTTCGAACGTCTGGTTGGGTGCTGGTGTCAAAGTGCTCGATGGCGTCAGTATTGGCGCCAATACGGTCGTTGGCGCGGGCGCCGTGGTCAATGCGGACCTGCCGGACCGCTGTATCGCGGCGGGTCTCCCGGCCAAAGTCCTTCGCGAGCGCTGACAGCCATGGCCTGCTAGGTACCGATCATGCCACTTCCCGTCGCGCACTCTCTGGCCAGCGGCATCATCTATTCGAGCGCTGATGCTGATGGCAGTTTGTTCACCTGGAAGCGCTTGCTGTTGGCGATCTTCATCGCCAATGCCCCTGACCTCGATTTTCTCCCCGGTCTCCTCATCGGTGAGCCCAATCGTTTCCATCATGGTCCGACCCATAGTTTGGCAATGGTCGTGATCGTTGCAGGGATTGCGGCAGGCGCTGCGGCACTGGGGGCGCGCTGGCCGGTTCGCGGCCGGATCGAGGCTCGTGCCGTTGCTGGAACTGCCCTCATGGTGGGAGCCCTGTGGCTCTCGCACATCCTCCTCGATGCGTTCACGGAGGATCTCTTCGGCCCTTTCGGGGTGCCGCTCCTGTGGCCGTTCTCAGACCGCTACTTCCTGTTCTATCCCTGGTTTCCACACGTTGCCCGCTACTCCGGCTCCAGCGAGCCGGTTGCTTTCTTTCTGAGCCTGCTGAATCCGCACAACGCGTGGGCGGCTACCGTAGAGATCTTGACGTTGACACCCGTGCTGGCGCTGTCGATATGGTGGCGGCATCTGAGTCGAGCCGGCACTCAAGGGCCCACCGCATCCTCGAGTGCCGCGACGTCTCCCCTCGATTTGTCACCGAGCGACAATGACTGAAGTGACGAGAGACTAAGGAGAGTCCAGACAATGAACGATCAGGCGAACCTCCAGGTACGCATTGGCCTGGCCCAGGTGGCCGCCAGTGACGACATCTCAGCCAACCTCGAACGTGGCTTGGAGTGGGTCGACAAGGCGGCGGAGGCGGGGTGTCGACTCTGTGTCTTTCCAGAGATGGCCTTCCATCCGTTCTTCCCACAGCATCGAGGCGAGAGACGCTTTTTTTCATGGGCCGAGCCGATTCCCGGACCCATCACCGAGTTGTTTCAGGAGCGGGCAGCGAAGCACGGCATCGTGGTTATCCCGAATATCTTCGAGCTTGCCGGACCTGGTCGCCACTATGACGCCTCGCCGATTATCGACGCCGATGGCAGTCTGGTGGGGGTGAGCCGCATGACCCATATTGCCGAGGAGCCGGGCTTCAACGAGCGCTTCTACTACTGGCCGGGCGACAGCGAGTTCGAGGTTCACGCGACGGCGGCCGGCCCCGTCGGAATCGCTATTTGCTACGATCGGCACTTCCCTGAGCAGATGCGCGCACTGACGAGCGCCGGCGCGGAGATCATTCTCAGTCCCTTCGCGGGTACCACCGCCGATCCCTTTGACGGCTACGAGATCGAGATGCGTGGCTCGGCGTTTTCCAACGCGCTCTACATTGCCTGCTGCAACAGGGTAGGGGAAGAGCCGAAGGTGACCTTCGCGGGCAAGTCCTTCGTGGTCGATCCTGCCGGCGACATTATCGCTCGGGCCGGAGAGAACGAAGAGCTCCTGGTTGTCGACATCGACCGGGAACGGGTAGCAGAGATGCGCCAGAAGCGTCCGTTCCTGCGCGATCGCCGACCCGAGCTCTACGGCGTGCTATCGAAGCGCTGAGACACTTCCGCCACGGCCTGGGTAGCTGCTTCAGCCGGCGATCTTCTCCGCTGCAAGGAGGTCAGCCGCTTGCGGGAAGAGCTTGACGGCCTGCTGTACCTGGTCGTCGTACTCGAGCAACACGCTGCGGGCCCGCTCCTGTCCCCACACCGCGGCAGCGATGTCGGCACGCAGGTACATTCGCATGTCTTCCCATGCCTTCTGGATGGCTTCATCATCAAGCGGTACGTCGATTTGGAGCTCCTCGAAATGGCCGCTGATCTCGGGGCTGCGCACGAAGGCTACGAAGTCGTCCAGCACCTCGTCGGTGACCGCGAAGTCGGCAAGGAAGTCATCAAACCCCACGGGCAGCTCGGCAGCATGCCGCGCCGCGTAGTCGATGCCGTAGCGGAAGTAGAGGCGGAACGGGGCGCGGTAGAAGAAGGCTGCCAGACCCGACACCAGGGGGGGCTCGAGATCAACGTCGGGGTGGATGCCGCCGCCGCCATAAACGACTCGTCCCGAGGCGGTGTGATAGACGGGTCGCTCCTCGTCTCCTGTACCTGATTCATCCGGCACACCTCCATCGAGAGTGGCGTGTTCCTCGATGTCGACCGATGCCCCGTCTTCGGCCGCGGCAGCCTCCGGGTTGTAGTACTCCTCCCGGTCCTTGCCCTCGTACTCGCGCTGGATCAACCGGCCGCTCGGCGTGTAGTAGCGGGCTACTGTCAGGAACAGGGCGCTGCCGTCGCGGAACTGGAACTGATTCTGGACCAGCGCCTTACCAAAGGTCGTTTCGCCAACGATGAGGGCGCGATCCCAATCCTGCAGGGCGCCAGCGACGATCTCCGAAGCACTCGCAGAGCCCCGATTGACCAGAACGATCATGGGTATGGGTGGCAGGGTATCCCGGTCTGTCGATTCAGTCCCGCTATTGGCACTCGGAGTGCGCCCGCGCGTACGCAGGATCGT
>JAUWTE010000062.1 GCA_030609765.1 Acidobacteriota bacterium | reverse complement strand
GCGCAAACGGTATGCGCAGGATCCGGACGCCCTGGCAGCCCTCGATGCCGAGGCACAGGAGATCGATCTCTTCCGTCGCTACAGCGACTACTACGGGTACGTGTTCTACGTTCTGCAGAATACGGGCTGCTAGGTGCGGCCACACGCTACGGTTCGTACTGAAAGCCCTTGAAACTGACCCGGAAGAAGACGGAATAGAGCACGGGGACGACCCCCAAGGTCAGCACCGTCGCAAAGACCAGTCCGAAGATGATCGTCACGGCCATCGGCTCCCAGAACGGTCCTCCGCTCACCCATAGCGGAACAAGGCCGCCACCCGTCGTGGCGGTCGTGAGCAGAATGGGCCGGAGGCGCTGTTGTGCCGAGTGAATCACTGCCTGTGCCGGCGATCGAGAGTGCTCTGCGATTTCGATTCGTATCCGGTCGAGAAGCACAATGGCATTGTTGATGATGATACCCGTAAGCGCGACCACCCCAAGCAGCGTGACGAAGCCAAACACCGAGTCCGCGACGAGAAGGCCGATCGTCACACCAATGAGCCCCAAGGGGATGGTCAGGAGGACGATGCCCGTTCGGCGGAACGAGTTAAACTGGCTGACAAGAAGAACGACGATCAGAAGAAAGGCCAGCGGCAGCTGCGCCATGATGGATGCATTTGCCTTCGAGGACTTCTCGTTCACGCCTCCTAGCTCGAAACGCGACCCCGGCGGCCACTCCGTGCTCACATCCTCAAGCCAAGGAACCAGCTTGCCATTGACCTCCGCCGCGGTGATGCCTGCCTCCAGCTCACTCTCAACGGTCACAGTCTTCAGTATGTCTCGGCGGAAAACCTTGGGCGCTTCCCAGACCACCGTGATGTCGGCCACCTGTTTGAGCGGGACGGAGCGCCCCGTATTCTGGGCGAACACGTTGAGGCCTTCTAGTTTCGTCAGGTCTTTTCTGTCGGCCGCTACGGACCGTAGCGTGATTGGGATGGCGTTCTTACCCTCGCGAAACTCTGTGGTGACGAGCCCGCTCAGTCCCGTTTGAAGGGAAATGGCGATGTCTTCGCTGGTGACGCCGGCTCGCCGAGCCCGTGCCTGGTCCACCTCGACGACGAATTTCTTCGTGCGAAGCCCCCAGTCGTCGCGAACGTTCCGAGTCGATGGATGCTCTCGAAGCCACCCCTTGACCTGCTCCACAAGCCCGAACAGGGTCGCCTCGTCCCTGGCAGAAACACGAATCTGAACTGGAATGCCCACGGGAGGTCCCATCTCCTCGGATTCCCAGCTCGAGACCATGCTTTGGAAGTTGTCATAGCAATGGCGTTCGATCTTCTCGATTGCCTCTTTCGCCACAGCGCGGGAGGTCGCCGTCAGAAGAAGCCGCGCGGTCTCCGGGCCTGTTGTTCCGTTGTCGTAGGAAAGGCGGTACCGCGGTCCACCGCCACGCCCGATGTAGGTCGACCACGAAACAAGGCCCTCTGGGCGCTTCTCGGAAACCTGAAGTTCTTCAGATAGAAACTGCTCGACCTTATCCACAATGGCTTCCGTGCGTCGGATAGAGGTTCCCACAGGCAGGTCGATGCTGGCAGTAATCCGCGGCGAATTAGAGCCTGGAAGAAAAATCTTCGGCACGAACGTGAGGCCATACATGGCCAGCGCAAAGAGGCCCCCGATGACGAGAAGCGTTATCGCCCGGTGATGGACGGCAGCTAGAAGCCAGGCGCGGTATCCCCGATAGAACCGGTTGTTGAACCCTCTCCCGTCCGACTTCTCTCTGACCTTGATGAAAGTGATGCAGAGAAGGGGCATCATCGTGATGGAAAGGACCCAGGATGTGAGGAGCGCCATCGTGACGACGATAAAGAGCGACGACATGTACTCACCCACGGCCGATTGGGCGAGATATATGGGGAGAAAAGCCGCCGCGGTTGTCAGAGAGGCCGTGATAAGTGGGACTTTCAGCTCGTTTGCAGAGTCGAGCGCTGCTCGCAGGCGCTCCTTTCCCTGCTGCATCTGAACCATGATGGACTCAGACATAACAATGGCGTTGTCCACGAGCATGCCGAGCGCGATGATGAGGGCTGCAATCGAGATCTGGTCGAGCCCGACCTTGAAGACCGCCATGAGGAGAAGAACGACCAGCATGGTGGTCGGAATCAGGCTGGCCACGACAAGGCCCGTACGGAGCCCCAGGAATAGGAGTAGAATGCCCAGCACTATTGCTATCGCCTGCATCAAGCTCACGATGAAGCCGTTTACGAGGTCATTCACGAACTCTGGCTGAAACGTGATGAGCGAGAAATCCAGCCCAACGGGGTAGATGAGGTCGAGCCGATCAACAAGCGCCTGAACGCCCTCCCCCATCCGGATGACGTTCCCGTCTTTCCGAACAGAAATCCCAAGCCCAAGGCAACGCTGGCCCGTGGCATGCATGATGTGGCCCGGCGGGTCCACATAGCCACGCGAGATGTACGCCAGGTCTTCCAGATAGAGAAGGTTCGAGGAACCGGGGACCTCGATGATGGTGTGCTTGAGGTCTTCAATAGTGTCGAAGTTACCCGTGGGCTCCAGCGCCACGTCTTCGTCGTCGACCGTGGTAATCGTCCCGCCCGAGATCAGGATGTTGCGGCTCTCGAGAATGCGTCTTAGCTGAATCGGCGACAGCCCCACCTCAGCGAGGTGTGCGTTGTTGAACTCGACGAAGATTCTCTCGTCCTGCTCCCCATAGATATCGACTTTGGCCACATCGTCGAGGCGCAAGAGATCCTCTCGCACCTCGTCGGCCACACCCTTGATTTCCGCATACGAGTAGTCATCACCCGTGATGGCCAGAACTACGGGGAACACGTCACCAAACTCATCATTCACGAAGGGCCCGAGCGTGCCCGCGGGCAACGTCCGAGCCGCATCGTCAATCTTCCGCCGCAGGTTGTCCCAGATGGGCCGCATGCTCTTGTACGACTCCTTGATGTCCACATAGATGATGGACACCCCCGTCCGCGATTCGCTTCGAATGGTCTCAAGCTCCGGGATTTCCTGAATCACCTCTTCGAGCCTGTCCGTAACGAGCTCTTCCACCCTCTCGGGGCTCGCCCCTGGAAACAGCGTATTGACAACTGCAGTGCGAATCGTGAACCCGGGGTCTTCCGCGCGCGGGAGTTTCTTGTAGGCCGCGAGGCCTGCCAGGACCAGCCCCACGAGAATGGTCGTCGTCACCCGGTTGTTCTTGATGGCAGCCTCTGTGATGTTCATGCAGACTACCTCCCGGCGAGCAGGCGGACGGGAGTTCCGTCAGCGAGCCTGTTGATGCCCCGGACGACAAGAATGTCCCCGGCCTCGAGTCCCTCAACAATCTCCATACCACTGGTGACCAGCTCTCCAACCGAGACTGTGCGGCGGCGAGCCGTGCCGATCTCACCCTCAACATCTTCGACGACGAAAACGAAGCGCCCCGCATCGTCCTCTCCCACCGCCACCGCTGGGACCACAATCGAGTGTCCGGACCCCGGGGAAGACAGCGAGAAGGCCACTTCCGCGGCCATGCCCGAACGAATCTGCTCGCTGGTGTCATCCAGCCGAACCGTTACGGGGAACGTCGTCCGCCCGCCGCTTGTGGTGACCCCAACTTCGGTGACGGTAGCCTGGAATTCGGCCCCCGGAATCGCACTGAAGGTGACTCGTGTCGCACTGCCTTCCTGAATCCGTGAGATGAGAGCCTCTGGAATCGATACCTGCACCTCGGGGTACGACCCCGAGGCCAATGTGACTACGACTTGTCCCGCGCGAACATTCTCGTTCTCTTCGACTCGAATTGCCGCAATAGAGCCGTCTACTGGGGCTTTCAGGTGTGTGTAGGTGAGGCGCGAGCGAGCAAGCTCCAGCGCTTGTTTTGCGGCGTTCACGGACGCTTCACCGCTCTCGAAGCGTGCACGAGCCCCGTCCAAATCAGTTAGGGATGCGTTGTTGTTCTCGTACAAGGACTTGGTTCTATCGAAGTTGGCAGACGCGCTCCGGAGATTGGCCTCCTCCCGGCTCAGCTGGGCCTCCGATTGCCCGGCCGTGAGCTCGTAGTCTCGCGGGTCGAGGGCAGCAATCTCCGTTCCAGCCTCCACCCGGTCGCCAACCTCGACAGCGATTCGCTCGACGGCGCCCCCGACGCGAAAACTGAGATTCGACTCTTGGCTCGCCTGAGCTGTTCCGGAGAACGTGCGAACCCGCGCAGCGCCGCTGGCTTCTACTTCTTGGTAGCGGACCGGCCGAATCCGCGGGCCGCTTTCCTGCGCTTCTTGGCCACAACCCAGTAGACCCGCCGCAAGCCAGAAGCTCAGACCGACGAACATCTGTGTGTTCTTTCTCATCTCTAACTCCCCAAATTGCCATGAATCATGGGCGCCCCTGTTCGAAGAAATCCTCGACATCGCGAAACCACGCATCTCGGTCCTCTGCTTGTAAGAAGAACGTGAAGCGCCCGATGGCCCGTTCGACCTCCATGAGGTCAATCATGAAGCTGTAAGTCGCATCTGCAACGGCCAGCGCCGCGGACCGCGCGGCCCGCTGGGCGTCCAGAAGGATGATGATGGATTCCACGCCCCTCGAGTATCCATCCGTCACAAGCGAGAGGTTCTCTCGGGCGGCCTGTGCCGCTTGCTCGGCTAGCTCAATGGCGGTGTGAGATGCCGCCGCTATGTGAAGGGTCGCGTGGACTCTCTGCTCCACCCGTTCAGCCAGCGCCTCTCGTTCCGTCTCTAGTCCCCGAAGCTCGGCTCGAGCCTGCCGCGCCTCGGCGGACCTGAGACCACTCGTGAGAATCGGGATGGATGCCATGATTCCAACGCTCCAGTCGGAACCATCCCCAAGAAACACGCTTCCCCCAGGGGCTGAACCGACCCCACCTGCATGAAGGCGCTCTGAGAACTCGCCCTTGGCGACAATAGTTGGCGAGAAGAAAGACGCCCTTGCTGACTTTGCGCGTCTTCTCTGCGCCTCAATCGCGGATGTGACCTGCTGAAGCTCAGGTGCGGTCTCCAAAGCCCGTTCGGCCACGAACTGCCGGAATCGCTCAAACGTCCAGGGGTCTCGAAGGTACCGGCGGCCCCGTGGGTCCGTTGGCAGTGCCGGGTCATCCAGGCCGGTTTCTTCTGTAGAGAATCGTTCGGTAATCGGCCGATGGAGAATGCGGTTCAGCTGTTGTTCCACAACCCCGCGCTCGGCACGCGCCCTTACAAGAGCGGTCTTGTCAGAGGCAATCTGGATCCTCCAACGAAGCACTTCGGACCGCTTGGCCGCTCCAATAGAAACCCGCACCTCCGCAAGCTCTAGATTCTCGCGTGAGTTCCTCAGCGTGTTCTTAAGGATCTCTTCGAAGGTCCTCACCCGAAGAACCCCCAGATACGCCGTTGCGGCCTCCAGTGCCACATCGAGGCGCACGCGGTCCCTTGAGTAGCCTCGCGCCGCCTGAAGGCTCTTCTGGATAGACAGGTTGGCCCAGACCGATTCTGACCAGAGGGTCTGCGTGAGGCTAAGAGACCCCGTGAGCGTGCGCTCGGCAGTGAACCCAAGATTCGCACGGTCCTGGTCGATGATGCTGCCAGTCGCAGAGGCGGAGAGTTGGGGCAAGAGCATGGAACGAGCTTGTGCAATGCTCTCCTTACCTGCCTGAACGTCCAAGTTGGAACGGAGCAGATCCCGGTTCACAGAGACGGCCTCATTGAGCACACTCGGCAGTGAGAGCCGTCGGGCTGCGGGGGCCGCGTCTTCATTCAGGACAGTCGCCTCTGTCAGAAGACGAAAACTCGGATAGACGCCCGTCGCCCTGGCGGTCTCAAGGTTGAGCACCAGCTCCCCGCGACGAACCATCGCGATTGGCAGTGTCGCAGCATCGCGCCCCAGGAGAATGTCCTGGGCGTTTATGGCGACCCGCCTTGCAACTCGTTTGAGCCAGTCTGCGGGGGTGAGGCCCGCAAGCACGCCTCGCTCAACGTCAACACGCCCCCGGCGGGAGAACGACGGGAGATTTCGCTCCTTGAAGCCCGCAATCAGGGTCGAGAATTCGTTGGCACCGAGCTCATTCAGACTCACGATGTACACTGCGTCGACGTCTTGCGGAATAGAGGAAAGGACATCCTGTGCCGACCCGCTTGCCGGCACCATCACGACCCCGATGCCATACTGTTCGGTCCTGGCTTGGACAGCCTCTTTGGCGCGAGGCAGCGCATCCAGGAGCCCTTTGTCAGCCAGCAGACACAGGTTTCGAAACGGAACAATCTCCCGAAAGGCCTCAAGCTCCCGGTTCAGCGCCGACGGAGCAATGACGTAGCTGAGGTTTGAGACGCCGCTCGTCCCGCCCCGGACGGGCGCGTTGCTGACCTCGGGGTCCGGCATGAATGCAGCGACTACCGGCTTCATCAGCGCATCGCGCTGTGCTGACGCAAGCGAAGCAAGCGGCCCCAGGGCGATTATGAGGTCGCTGCGTGAGTCCGAGAGGAGCTTCTCTACGTTTCGACTTGCGCGCGCGAGGCTGTAGTCACCCACCAAAGTCATGTCCTTGGGAAACTCGACCTGGAAATCCCGCGCGAGGACGGTCTCTGCCTCCGTCTTGAAGAGTTCGACGAGCGCGGCGTTCTCGTCAGATGGACCGTCCAGAACAAACCCGATGCGCACGGCCTGTTCTTGACAACGTCCTGAAGAAGCGACGCCAGCGATCCCTAGAACGAGCGCCAAGAGAACATGGAGGCTCCTGAGGCTACCACCAAGATGTCCCGAGGATTTCCTGTGACCGGTCATTTCACCTCCCCACCCTTCCGGTCTCCAATACACGACAAGACGAAGGGCAGAAGCGTTTCTACAGAGCCGGCTTCTGCCGCTCTGCTCATTCGCAACCGTCGACGAATCGCAAGAGAGGCAGCCATCCCCGTGAAGAGCGTGGCCAGCTCCTTCGGCTGACCCATTTCTTCCAGGAGACCCTCGAGGATCCTCATGTAGTCCCGCACGATTGCCTTGAGATGTCTCAGAAGTTCGTCGTTCCCCCGAGAGGCCGCTTCTACGATAAAGAGAACGGGTAGGCCGTCCTGTTGCAGGACGAACCGAATGTGGTGACGGACCACGCTTTCAAGCCGCGTGGCCGCTGGTCCCGACGCTTCTGCCAGTTCGCGAATGGGACCCAGAAGGGCGCTTCGTATCTTCTTGACGATTCCGATGAGGAGCGCTTCTTTGCTCGGAAAATAGCGGTACGCTGCAGGCTCGCTGATGCCGACACCGGCCGCCACCTTCTTCATGGTCAGCGCGCCCAGCCCACCCGCACGAATGATCCGCATGGCCTCTGCCAAGATTTCGCCCTGCCGGCTTGGCCCCGTCTTCATGGTCCGGGAACTACCTCCGTACGGGTGGCTCTCAAGAAGTGATCCGGAAGTCAGACCTTCAGTTTTGTGAGTTAGTACTAGCTCACCAGGCCCGCACCGTCAAGGGTCTTTCGCCTTTCCGTAGAGAAAGGCGCACCCTTGCCCGTACTGCAGCAGTGCCGTAGTTTCGGACCACGTGACCGTGCGGAAACCGTGGTTTGGCCATCCTGGTCGCAATACACTTGTGGAGGACACATGAAGACGTTTGCCATCCTCATCGTGATCGCTTTCGCCACATTGATCTCGGCCTCCGCAAACGCAGAGGCCACCTCGGCGGGCAGCACCCACTTGCTGTTCACTCTCCATGGACTGGACCGCCTCGGACTGGGGACATACGAAGGGGGCCTGGGGATTCGCTGGTTCCCCTGGGATCGCATTGCCTTTCGCCCGGTGGTGGACGTGCGCTATGCGGAGGATCGGATCGCGGGAGAGGAGGACAGATCGGATCAGGTCCGTCGATCTTGGGATGTCGGATTCTCACTCGCGCTCGAGCGGCACTTCGCCATGTGGAAGAGGTTGGGGTCCTATGCGGGTGTGGGTGCGGGCTTTGAGTACGGAGAGGACACGGACGACCGCTCCGTTCCACCTGACCCACCTGCGGGAACGTACCTTCGCACCGAGAGTCGCACTCGGTCCACGGGTGCGTGGGGCTTGTTCGGAATTCAGTGGGCGCTATCGAAGGCCGTTCACATCGGCGCTGAATACGAGCTGGCCTATCGGTACGTTAAGGAGGAGAACGAACTCCACCAGGCGGAACTGCCACCCACGATAGCCCCCGAGCGCACGAGGCAGTCGTTGGGCATCGGAACCTCGTCGCTGTTCCTCTCGGTTTCGCTGTAGACGTCCTCCTCAGGCCAGGGGACAAAGACGACCTTCCCCGCCGCGCTCGTGTTCCCGGCAACGATGCGCAGGGGGCACCTCTGAGAGATGCCCCCTGATTCGCGGCATGCGTTCTTGATCAGTTACCGCCTCCCGTGATGAACACCTTCTGACTGCTCGCGGTGCGGCCGCCAAGCTTCAACACAGCCTGGTACATGCCGGTGGGCAATCCGCTGGCCTGCCAGACGAGCCGGTGCTCGCCGGCGCCGAAGTGACCGTTCGCGATCGTCGCCGCGGTGCGGCCGGTGACGTCCACCAGCGACAGGTTCACGTCGCCGGCGTGCGACAGCGCGAAGCCGAGATGCGTCTGACCGGTGATCACGTTGGGCTCGGGCACGAAGAGCCGTGTCTCCTCGCTGAGCGGAATCGTCACCACGTTCTCGACTCCCGAGGGAAGCCACTCGACGATCGTGAGCCAGTCGGGACCCGGCATCACCACCGCGGCCACGCGCGATGCGGTGCGGGCGCCGCCGGGCGGAACCGCGTCGGGACCCATGTAGTCGAAAAAGGCTGGTCCGGCGGGAAGCGGAATCGCCTCGCCCTGACGGTGCAGGTGCCCCGGTGTCGTGCCGTCGGAGCCGGTGAGGACAGTCGGCAGGCCATCGATCATATCATATTCCACCTGGATCAGCGCCCCGTAGGCGGCGTAGGACTCGTTGCCCTGATAGGCGCCCGTTTCGGGATCGATGCTGACCAGATGCTTGCTGCTGTAGTAGCCGATGCCCATCTCGTCCTGGACGGGGTTGTAGTCCAGTCGCAGCGGGTAGTCGGTGCCGCCCACCGCGAAGGTGCCCACGACGGACGAACTCGCGCCGTCGACATGGATGACGGTGTAGTTGTCACTGAAGGCGTTGGTGACGGTGGCGTAGTCACCGGTGCCGTTGAAGTCGATCTGGATGGGGAAGTCGCCGGCCGGGAGGGTTGCCACGATCGTGTTGCTGACCGTGTCGATGACCTTCACGTTGTCGTCGAAGGAGGCGGCCACCAAGACCGCATCTCCGGAGGGGCTCGCCTCCACGTCGCTCGACACCCCGTAGGCCGCCCACACCACGCCAATCGTGCCACAGGCGATGTCCGTCACCTTGTAGGTCGCCGCGCCATCGAGATAGAGCACCGAAACGGTGTTCGAGCTGATGTTGCCGACGTAG
Source organism: Acidobacteriota bacterium (assembly GCA_030609765.1). Classification (GTDB taxonomy): domain Bacteria; phylum Acidobacteriota; class UBA890; order UBA890; family UBA890; genus CALAKE01. The sequence goes on along the minus strand of JAUWTE010000062.1, from coordinate 1,303 downwards.
GCGTACTGGCCATCCGGCGAGAGGGAGATCACGCCGGGACGCGATCCGGTGTAGACATCCGCCACCACGGTGTTGGTCGCAAGATCGATCAGCTTGACCGTGTTGCTGTTGAAGCAGCAGACCACGGCGTATTGCGAATCGTGCGTGATCTCGAGGTTCTGCACACGGTCACCCATGGGCACGATGGCTTCGATCGCATAGGTGTCGAGATTCACGATGGTCGCGTTGTCCGACAGGACGTTGGTGACGACCACCTTGGAGAGGTCGGGCGCGATGGCCACGCGACGCGGAGCATCGCCCTCGGGAGGTTCGCCCGCGTTCGTCGTGCCGCGATAGACCGGTGTGGGATTCGTATAGTCGTAGAAGTAGATCCCCTCGTGCCGGTGCGGATCGTAGCCGACCGCGCGTGATCCCGACGGCGAGACCGTCCCGTAGGATTGCGTATTGCCGAAGTACTGCCCCGTCACGCTCTCGGTGGCGAAGTCGACGATCGAGAAGCGGTACTGCCCGCTGATCGCCGTTTGGTGGTCGGGGGAAACACCGATCCAGAACGGCGTGTAGGTGCTGGTGAGAATCGTGTAGTCGGACGTCGGGAAGCGCGCGATGGCGCTCTGGTTTCCGCTGATACCGACGAAGGCCTTCGTGCCGTCCGGGTTCACGCCGGGCACGTAGTACATGCTCTGCGAGCCCTCGTTGATGGTCACGCTGCCGGTCTCGGTGTGCGTCGCGACGTCGATCTGGTGGAGGACGGCCGGATTGACGATGGAGCCGGTGACGACCTTGCTGCCGTCACCCGAGAGGCTCACCGCCACGCAATTCGTGATGTTGGGCACGGTGTAGTCGATCGCGCCCGTCGTGGTGTTGAAGAAGTAGACGTTGTCGCCGAAATCGCCCACGACGAGATGCTCACCGTCGGAGGTGACCTCGAAGTTGGTGAAGTAGGCCGCCGAGCGTCCGTTCTCCGAGTTCCAGGAGAACGAAAGCAGAAAGATCGGGAAGTTGGGGATCGTGAGTTCGTGCGTCCCGGCGAAGACGTCGATCTTTTCGCACACGTCGTCGATGTCGCAGCTCACGTAGGCGTAGTCCCCGTCGGGCGAGTAGCGCACCACCCACGGCTGTTCGCCCGTCGGGATCACGGCGTGGACCGAGTAGTCGTGGATGTTGACGATGTAGACCTCATCGCTGAAGGACCAGGCGATGACGGCGTAGTAGTCGTTGATCGCGCTCCCGGAGGGGGCCACGCCGACGTCGATGTTGGTGACCATGTCCATCGTCGACCAGTCGTAGACGGTGACGTTGTCGG
>JAUWTE010000226.1 GCA_030609765.1 Acidobacteriota bacterium | reverse complement strand
TGTGCTCGGGTGCCAGCCGCTCGAGGCGCAAGAGTGGTGTGTTGCCAATCAGCTCACTCAGGTCCTTATAGGTCCTCATGGGTAGCTCCTCGCCTGATCGATAACCGCCCTCAATGGGGGTAGAGCGAGCGGACATTCCCGATCGTCAGGATGGCTCGGTTTCGAGCAACTGGGCGACACCGGCGGCAATCCATTCCGGCGTGTCCTCATGAGTGAACAGGAACCTGATCGTCCCCTCCCGGTCGATCAAATATAGATACGTCGTGTGCGCGTACAGCGGGCCCGCGGCCGAATCGCTCTCTTCGATGAAGTAGTCACCGCCGTACTGTTCGATGATGCGATCGATCTCGTCCTTGTGACCGGTCAGGCCGATAGCATTGAGCGAGAAGTAGCCGAGATACTCGGCCAGCTTGTCGGGTGTGTCACGCGTCGGATCAACACTGACAAAGAGCGTCAGAACCTCATCGCCCTCCGGCTCGAGCTCTTTGTATACCCTCGTGATCTTCGACAGCGTGGTCGGGCAGATATCCGGGCACGAGGTATAGCCGAAGAACAACAGCCTGATCTTGCCGTCGTAATCCGACAGGTTGAGCTGCTGTGACTGGTGGTCGATCAGCGAAAAATCGCCACCGAGCTCGTACTCCTGCAGGGAGGGTGCGTCTTGCTGGTACGCCTTGGGCTCGTGGGCATGCTCGGGCTCCGGCTCTTCGCCGCCACATGCCTGCAGGAGAGGGGCGAATAGCAGGAGGGCTACAGAAAGGGCCAATGAGGTGTGTCCGCCGCGGTCGGCCCGACGAGCTCCGGCGTGGGCTCTCGGTTGTCGTATCGATCGTTTGGAGAATCGCATCCCGTGCTCTCTAGCGCTTCTTCACCGGCGCACTCACCGTCAGATTCGCGCCGCTCTCGAAGGTCAGCTTGAACTCAACTGTGTCGCCTTCCTTGATCTCCCGCGTTAGCCCGATCAGCATGACGTGGAGGCCGCCGGGCTCGAGCGCCACGTCTTCACCCGGGCCGATCACTATGCTGTCGACCCGCCGCATCCTCATCATCTCGCCTTGCTGCTCCATCTCATGGAGCTCGACCTTCTCGGCAACCTCCGATTCCACAGAAAGAAGCTCTTCGTCGACGTCGCCTTCATTTGCGATGATCATGTAGGCGGCGGTCATGCGCTGGCCGGGCAAGGTTTCCGCAACCCAGGCATCCCGCACCGAGAGCATGTCGCGCACAGTGGCACCCCCTTCGGCCAGGGAAGCATCTGCTTGCCCGCCCGAGAGCACGACGAGGGCGATCAGCGCTGTGAGCAATGCGACTCTTCTCATCTCTTTCCTCCTCCTGGAGGTTGTCTGCAAATCCTGGTTGCCATCCTTGAAGGGAGGCCTCCGTCCCTCCGAACGCCTCTCCTATTGACGCTGTAGGGAAACGATGTACTGGGCAATGAGGGTCCTCTCCTCTTCGGAGAGATGCAGGTATTGAGGCATCTTGGAGCTCGCACCTCCGATGCCTGACGCGATCGTATCGGCGATCTCGGCGACCGATGTGCCCTGCTTGTAGGCGGAGGGGTCGCGGTAGTCGCGGGGCGGTGGCTCGATCGTGTGCGCCAATGGCCCCTTGCCGCTGCCGTCACGACCGTGGCAAACACCGCAGCCATTCTCCATGTAGAGGTCCATCCCGGCCGCAATCCCCGTGGGCGAGGCAGCAACCAAGACATCGCGGCGCCGCCCTTCAGCCTCCTGCGATCGATCTTGGCAAGAGACCAGGGCAAGTGCCACGCAGGCAATCAGGATGCTCCGGTACAGCGCACGGCCTAGTAGCCCGGATTCCTCAGAAGTCCGGGCCAGCCGACTCACGATATCCATGGGAATTCGTTAGCGCGACGCCTCGCTTAGACGCTCCGCAACGTTCTGCCAGTTCACGATGTTCCAGAAGGCGTTGACGTAGTCGCCGCGACGGTTCTGGTAGTTCAGATAGTATGCATGCTCCCACACGTCGAGCACCAACAGCGGTACGACGCCCCATTGGCCGAGGTTCTGGTGCTTCTCGGCTTGCAGGACCTGCATTCTCGCCGAAACCGGCTCGTAGGCGAGGATGCCCCAACCTGAGCCCTCTACGCTGCGCGCGGCCGCGCTGAACTGGCCGCGGAATGCGTCGACCGAACCGAAGGACTCGGTCAGAGATTCGGCCAGCTCGCTCGAGGGCTCGCCACCACCGCCATCACCGGCCGGCGCCATGTTGGTCCAGAATACCGTGTGCAGGAAGTGGCCGGAGCCGGCGAAGGCCGCCTGGCGGCTCCAATGCTTGACCAGTCCGAAATCGCCGCTTGCCCGCATTTCCGCCAGGCGCGTCAGGGCCGTGTTCAGACCGCGGACGTAGCCGGCGTGATGGATGTCGTGGTGGAGCTGCATCGTCTGGGCGTCGATGCTTGGCTCAAGGGCATCGTAAGCGTAAGGCAGCGGTGGCAAGACATACTCGCCGGCAGCGGCATCGAAGCCGGGGAGCTGGGCCTTCACGGGCGCACCGCTGGCGGCGGCAGCCCCACTGAATCCCGCCGAAGCCAGGATGGCGCCCCCGGTGAGAGCACCGGTACCCACGAGCAGGTCACGACGGTTGACACGGTTCTCGGCAATGCTGTCCTTCATCCAGGGCCTCCCTTTGTAGAACTTCGCGCTCAGATTGACGATCGTGGAGAACCACTATTCTTCTAAATTGGAAACCTCTGCGCCACTCCCGTCGTCTTACTAGATGGGCCCCCAGCAAGGCGGGTCACACAAAATCGTAGCCTTGCCCCCGACTCTCGCTCCCCGCGATGAGCCATGGACACACTGCTACGTGACATTCGCTATTCGATTCGAACCCTTCTGAAGAGCCCCGGCTTCTCGGCCGTTGCCATTCTTTCCCTGGCGCTGGGAATCGGCGTGAACACCGCGATCTTCAGCATCTATGACGCGATCTTCCTCAGGGCACTTCCGGTCGAGGCGGCCGAAGAGCTCGTCGAAGTCTACGCCAGCGACCACGGCCTCGAGTTCGGACCCCTCTCCTTCCCCGATTACCTCGACGTGCGCGACCAGACACCCGACGTCTTCAGCGGTGTTGTGGCCTACGACATCTCCATCGGCGTGTACGAGCACGACGATGAGAGTGAGTACATGTACGGCGAGGCGGTCACCGGCAACTACTTCTCGTTGCTGGGCATTGAGGCGGCGCATGGCCGCACATTTATCGCCGGCAGTGACGATACCGAAGGCGCCCCTCCTACGGTGGTCCTCAGTCATCAGACCTGGATGAGCCGGTTCGGCGGCGATGAGGAGATCCTCGGCCGCTCGTTCCGCTTGAGCGGTGTGGAGTACACGGTCATTGGAGTCGCCTCCGGTGACTTCAAGGGCCTGCTGCCGATGTCGGCCGCCTACTGGGTGCCGATCACCCACGATCCGATGATCGGAGGGGGAATGGCGGATCTGGAGAATCGCGACGCCCGCTTCCTGTTCTCAACCAAGGGGCGCCTCCAGCCCGGGGTCAGCTTCGAGCAGGCTCGCACGGCTGTAGCCACCGTGGGTGAGCGGCTGGCTGACGCCTACCCGGACTCCAACGGTGAGATCCGGCTGACCGCTCTGCGCACCAGCGATGTCGGCATCCACGCCATGCTCGACACCCCCATACGGCTCTTCACTCTCTTCCTGATGGGCATGGTCGGACTGGCGCTGCTGATCGCCTGCACGAATCTGGCCAGTATGTTGTTGGCTCGTGCAACCGCGCGCAGGCGGGAAATTGCTGTGCGGCTTGCCCTGGGGGCGGGCCGCAGGCGTTTGATCCGGCAGCTTGTGACGGAGAGCGTTCTGTTGTCGCTGGTTGGAGGCATGGTCGGGTTGGCGGTCGCTTCCTGGCTCCTCAACGCCCTGCTGGCGGTTCAGCCACCCTTCCCCATTCCCCTGACCTTCGACCTCGGGATCGACCGCGGTATTTTGATGTTCACGGCCATGCTCTCGATCGCGACCGGTATCGTTTTCGGCCTCATACCGGCGATGCAATCTACCCGCCTCAGTCTCGTCGAGGCTATCAAGGGCGAGCCGGCGACTCGCAACCGTCGCAGCGGGCGCATGCGACTGCGCAGCGCTCTGGTCGTCGGGCAGGTCGCGGTCTCCATGGTCCTACTCATCTGCACCGGCCTGTTCCTGCGCAGCCTCGCGAATGCTAGCGCCATCGAGCCTGGCTTCGATTTGCGCAGCGGGCTGGTCGCTGTGATCAACACTTCGGTGGCGGACTACTCGGACGAAGAAACGAGGACCTTCTTCGGCGAGCTCCGCTCCCGGATCGAAGCCCTTCCAGGCGTCGATTCCGCCGCACTGATCCGATCTTTGCCACTGGGGCCCGGCATCACAACGACGCCCGCTATCCCGGAGTCGGCACTCAGCGACCCCGATGCGCAGGGAGTGCAGGCGGACGAAGCATCCATCAGCGAGGGCTACTTCGCCACCATGGGTATCCAGATGCTGAGGGGAAGGGATTTTCGTTCCTCCGATACCTCCGAGGCTTTGCCCGTAGCGATCGTCAATGAGACGCTGGCTCAGCGACTCTGGCCCAGTGAGAGCGCCATCGGGAAGCGATTGAAGGTGGGCTTCCGTGGCGACAAGCTCTGGGAAGTCGTGGGCGTGGCCTCGAACGGCAAGTACCGCACCCTCGGTGAGGACCCCAGGGCCTTCGTTTACGTGCCCTTCGCGCAGAGTGGCGACTCGCGCATGTCAGTGGTCGCCAGCACCTCCGTCGATCCTGGAGCTCTCTTTGCCGCGGTTCGCAGCGAGGTGCGCGCCCTCGACTCAAGCCTCCCGATCTTCGACCTGAAGACGATCGCCGGGCACATGGAGATCATGCTCTTCGTGCCGCGCCTCATCGCCGTCCTGTTGGGCGGGCTCGGCTCGCTGGCGTTGCTGCTGGGAGTGATCGGTCTATACGGCATCGTTGCCTATTCGGTGGCGCGCCGAACCCAGGAGATCGGGATAAGGATGGCGCTTGGTGCTCGGCGAGCAGACGTGCTCCGCCAGATCACGATGGAGGGGATCAGGCTTGTCGCGTACGGTGTGGTGTTCGGTTTGGCGCTCGCATTTCTCGCCACGCGCATGCTCGGTTCGTGGCTCTACGAGATCAGCCCCTCCGACCCCGTGACCTTCGGTGGCATCGCGCTCCTTTTCCTTGCGGTCGCTACCTTGGCCGCCGCTGGACCTGCGCGCAGGGCATCTCGTCTGGACCCGATGGTAGCGCTGCGCAGGGAGTGAGGCTGCACAGTCAGGCTCACAACTCCCGCGCCACGGCCGGCCCGCTCTGGCGGGTCAGCCGGGCACTACCTGAAAGCCCTGCTCGGCGAAGTGAGCGTCGAAGGCAAAGGCGGAGCGAAGTCGCAGCCTTCGCATGAGAGAAAAACTGGTGCAGTCGACCAGGCTCAGGCGGCGTTTGTTCGCCGCGAGCACGGCCTGCGCGCCGCTGATGTGATCCTCGGGCAGCAACCACTCAACTCTGAACACCGGCAAGATCTCATCATTGAAGGTGCGCAGAGCATCCATGCCCAGCCGGTTTTGGATCAGAGCGAAGCACTCGAGAACGACGTAGTTGCTCGTCACGAGCTCATCGTCGCCAGAGAGAATGCTAGTCCACATCTCATGCGCCGCACCGTGGAACTCGTCGTCGCGGTCGAGCACCGCATAGATCGCCGAGGTGTCGACGAAGACCGTCACGATCGGTAGGCCTCGCTCAGATGGTCGTCGTGTCTTCTTGCGACGTCCGTGG
>JAUWTE010000165.1 GCA_030609765.1 Acidobacteriota bacterium | reverse complement strand
TGGATGCCGAGGATCACTCCGGGAAAGTCGATTTTCGGTCGATCCGGTTTCCGGGGTTGATCAGCGCCCTGACCGTGCCCTCGGGTGGCACGAGTGAATATGCCTCCGAGATGATCCACGCGGCCGCGCAGTCGCAGCCATACGCCTGTTTCGTGCGTCCCGACACGCGGATTCCCTTCATGACCATGCCGGACGCCATCGGTGCCACGTTCGCCCTCACCGAGGCACCTGCCGGGGATCTGACGCAGTGCGTGTACAACGTTAGCGCCTTCAATCCCACCGCCAAGACCATCGAGGAGCTCGTTCGCAAGTCATATCCCGAGGCAGAGATTACCTACGAGCCCGATACGCAACGACAGGCGATCGTCGATTCCTGGCCGCAAGCCGTGGATGACAGAGCCTCCCGTGCCGACTGGGGCTTGGCGCCGAACTACGATCTCGAGAGCGCCTTCGCCGACTACCTGATTCCGACAATCGCTCAGCGCTACGCGACCGGATAGCCGAGAAGTCCGGTCTAGCCCACGCCTCCCTCTGCTACGACCGACCAGGAGGCCGGATCACATATCCACCGCGACGCCGATTGTGCCCTGCGTCTTCTTCAGGGGAATTCGCACCAGCACCCAGGCACAAATTGCGAACACCACCAGCGCCAACCATCCGCCCCAGGCCTGCAGGAAGCCGCTCGTGTCGATGCCCAGCCACACGGAGGCCAGCGAGCTCACACCTCCCGGGGGATCCGGGGGCAAAACGAAGTAGAGCGACGCCAGGACGACCGCCATCAGAGCTTCACCACCAATCAGGCCGGAGGCGACCAGGATGCCGGTGTTCTCGGACACCAGCGTCTCTTCCTCGCGGAAGTGACGGCGCCGGCGGATGAGGTCGACGATCCAGGCGAGCACGCCGCCAACGAAGATGGCCGCCGTGGTGTCAAAGGGCAGGTACATGCCGACGGCGATCAGCATGGGCGACGGCGACTTGATGAGAACCAGCGAAAGGCCGAAGGCGATGCCGATGCCAATGAGCGCCCACGGCATGTTGCCGCCGACGATCCCGGTGGCGAGCTGAGCCATCAGTCCCGCCTGCGGCGCAGAGAGGTTCTCGCCTCCGATTCCCCCCGGCACCCCGTTGTGCAGGAAGATCATGGGCCAGATCAGAACGAAGGCCACCAGAACGGTCGAGATCATCTCGGCGACCTCCATTTTCCACGGCGTGCCGCCGAGCAGATGACCGACCTTCAGATCCTGGACCATATCGCCGGCCATCGACGACGCACAGCACACCACCGCGGCGACTCCGAGCACCGCGGCCACCCCACCTGCGCCGGTCACCCCGAACATGACCATCAGAAGCGCCGCGATGATCAGCGTGGAGAGGGCCAATCCGCTAATCGGCTGGTTCGAGCCACCGATCAAACCGACCAAGTAGCCACCCACAGCGGCAAACAGGAATCCTGTAACCGCCATGACCAAGGCCGACACCACCGCCCCGACAATGCTCTGGGTGAAGTGCCAGTACAGGGCGGTCATGGGGATGATGGTGACCAGCACGCCGATACTGATCCACTTCAGCGAGATATCGACCTCGAGTCGAGACTCTTCGCGTCGCTCGTCTGCGGTGACTTTGCTCTTACGGAAGTCCTGTACGACGCGCAAAAAGGCCTGCGTCAAGGAGCCCCGCAGGCCGACCAGAGTGTGTACTGCCCCGACGAGCATGGCACCAACGGCGATCGGCCTTACGTAGTTGCGCCAAATGGAATCGGCCACGGTTGCTCCGTCCACGTCGCCCACCCGCTGCGCCAGGTCGGGGTCGATGAACAGCAGCAATGGAACCAGGAAGAGCCAGGCAAACGCGCCTCCCGAGAACGCCACGGCAGCGAGTCGGGGGCCAATGATGTAGCCAACCGCGATGAGGGCCGGAGAGGCCGCTGGCGTCGCCAGGAAGGCGCCGCCCGCATGAGTCACCTGCCCGAGGGGCTGCTCCGAGCTACCGTGCGTAACAAGGGAGCTCGGGAAGGTCACGAACCATTCTTTCGCCCAGGCAACGATCTCGATACCTCGCGCGTTCCTGAATATCTCGAGCACGGCGCTCAAGCCGATAGCCCCGAAAACGAACTTGGCGCCGCTGGCGCCCTTCTGCCCAGCCTTGACCAACTCGGCGCTGGCAGCCGTCTCCGGGAAGGGCAGATCAGCGTCTTCCACCAAGGTTCTGCGCAAAATAATGACGAACAGCACGCCTAGCACCCCGCCAACAAGCATGATCCAGGTGCTCTGCCAGTAGTCGAAGTACTGCCACACCGGCCGGCCGTCGACGTGCGCAATCAGAAACGCCGGGAGCGTGAATATGGCTCCTGCAACCAGCGCCTCCCCCACCGACGCCGACGTGCGCGCGATGTTCTGCTCCAGGATGTTGCCCTTCATGAAGGGCAAGCGAAAAACCGCGATGGCCACCACCGCGGCAGGGAACGTGGCAGAGATCGTCAGCCCGGCCTTCAGGCCCAGGTAGGCGTTGGCCGCCCCCAAGACCACCGCCATCAGGACACCGAGAAATACGGCCTTGAAGGTGAGCTCGGGAAGCGTCGTATCGGCAGGTACGTAGGGCTCGTGTCGCTTCGATGCCATGTGGCCTCCTGCGCAGCCTCGTGTGAAGGCGAGATCGTGTCGGGCAAGAAACTGCCACCGCGACCCGATCAGTTCAAGGGGTCAGCTCACCAATACTCCGAGATCACTCGTCGCATGGCGGGCGTCGACATGGCGAAATTGCGTGGCGTGCGGGTACCGGGGAACCACTTCCACAGAAAGGCGCCGATCACCGATGGCTCCGCCTCGATCGCTTCCAGTGCGGCCCGCATACAGAGCTCTTGCGCGATGTCGGCATTGCGGCCCCCAACCTCCGGATCCCATGGCTCATAAGGTGCTCGGGAGGAGTTGTTGTAACCGAGCTCCGTGAAGATGACGGGCCGCCCTACCCGATCGCTGTAGTCTCGTACGCGTCGCATGATTTCCGCCCAGGCAAGATCGAGATCATCCGCAGAGAGTGCCTCCACCTCTCCGGCATCGGGCTCCGGCAGGAGCGGAAAGTAGGCCTGGATGCCGATCAGGTCGAGGGCGTCCCAAAACTCGACACGATCGAAGGCGTCCCAATTCGCGGCGTAGGTCAGCGGGCCGGAGTACTGCTCCCGCACGGCTGCGATGACCCCTCTCCAACGCTCATGATGCTCGAGGGTGAGATCCAGCTCGGTGCCAACCACGAAGGCGTCGGCGTCGTGGCTAAAACGCGCGATCTCCGTGATCCACGCCTCGTAGGTGGAGAAGAAGCGCTCCCACTGCTCCCTGGAGTGAAAGCGAATATCCCCGCGCCACTCGAAGTTTCCCCAGTAGGCGAGATGCGGTTTGATGAGGATCCGTAATCCCCGCCGGTGCGATTCTTCGATCGGCCGACGTAGCCAATCGGGCGCCTCCGAGACCGCTCCCTCGTCACGCCTCGTCCATCGCACCGTGCCGTCTTTCTCGATTCGAGCATAGGGGTGAATGGCAATCCAGTTGGCTCCGAGAGTCTCGAGATCGGCGATGGTGTGAACCATCTCATCGCTACCCCACTCGGCGCTGCCGCGGGGTGTGGAAACGGTCATGCCCTTGATCGCGCCAGGTGCGAGGTCTCGTGCCTGGCCAACCGACCACGCATCGCCTGCCAACTGTGCCTCGCCAACCGACCGAGCATCGCCAAAAGCCCGAGCCGGTCCGGCCGCCTCGCCGACGCGGGGCAGAACTATCGCCGCCGCGAGCAACGCGAACAGGACAGATAGAGACACTCCGACACGGGTGCTGAACACGCGGACTCCCTCCCTTGGGCCCACTATCCTCGCATGTCGGACCTCGAGCCGCCCAGGCCCGCTCACATTCGGGTGTGCTCAGTTCTGCATCGTGCGCAGTACGCGCTCCAGGTCGCCGATCAATATATCGAGCTCCTCGCCGAGCTCATCGTGGCGCGTATACGCATCGTCGCCAGGCGCCTGATCGGCACGGCTCAGGTTCCCGTAAAGGTACTGGAGCTGATCGAGCAACATCGGCGGTGTGTAGCGCCTCGGCGACGTGAGCAGTTGTGTGTGAATTGCTTCGAGCTGTTCCGCAAGCTCCTTGGCCGATGCCGTTTCGGCACCCTCCACCTCACGTTCCGTGCGCTGCAGGACCGCGGCCGTGTGGCGGGCCATGCTGAGCGTGTCCCTGACGCTGAGGGCGAAGTTCGCCTGCTCGGTGAGCAGATCCGCCGTGATTCCCTCCTTCACGACTCGGGGATCGGTGCGGGCCTCGAAAGCGACGGTCGAGCTCCAATCGCCCACGGTCAGCCGAGCTTGGTACGTGCCCGGCGGCCCCATCGGGCCACCGCGACCCGCCTGGCCCTGGTTCTCCGCCCATGGCCCAGGGTAGCGGAGGTCCCAGACCACGCGATGTACCCCGCCGCTTCTCGACAAGCGCGGTGTGCCCGCTGCCGCCAGTTCGAGAATCGGTTCTCCAGGCTGGTCCGGCACCGCCACTGGCGTGGGCGATGCACTGGAGAACTGACGTATCAGTTTGCCCTGTGCATTGAGGATTTCCAGACGGACGTCGCCTGCAGGCTGTGCAGCCAACCAGTAGTCGATATTGGCGCCCACCGGCGGGTACTGGGGCTCGTCCGGGCGCGGGGTGCGGCGGAAACCCATGAATCCGCCTCCGCCCCGCAACCGGTAAGGATCGCGAACCTGGAACAGGTGCGCCTCGCCTGTGAAGATCTCGTCCGAGAGCTCATGCACCCGCGTCAGGTCCGAGAGAATCCAGAAGCTGCGACCCATGGTCGAGAGGACGAGGTCCTGGTTCACCACATTGATATCGGTGATCGGAGTTACCGGGAGCTCGAGCTGAAACGACTGCCAGCTCTCCCCGTCGTCGAACGAAATGAACATGCCGAACTCGGTGCCCGCATAAAGAAGACCCTCACGATCGGGATCCTCGCGCACGACACGCACCGGAAAATCGTTCGGGATGCCATTGCTGCCAGTGCTGATGCGGGTCCAGGTCTCGCCGTAGTCCTCGGTCTTGAACGCGTACGGCTCGAAGTCACCCAACTGGTACCTGAGCACGGCCGCGTAGGCCTTGGCCGGATTATGGGGAGAAACCTCGATGTTCTGCACACGGCCATAGGGGCCGAGCTCGGCCGGCGTCACATCCTTCCAGGTCTTGCCGTTGTCGCGGGTCAGCTGGATGGGCCCATCATTGGCCCCGACCCAGATCACACCAACCTCATGTGGCGATTCCTGGATCTCGTAAATGACGCTGAAGTGCTCTTCCCCGGTCACGTCGAGCGTGATCGGGGTGCCCGACACCACCTGCGTCTCCGGGGTGAACGCCGTCAGGTCAGGAGAAATCGTCTCCCAGGTTCTGCCTCCATTTTCGGTGACGTGAACGTACTGGGAGGTGTGGTAGACACGATTCGGGTTGTGCGGCGAGACGTGAATCGGCGCGACACGCTGGAAGCGGTACGGGAGGTCTTTGGGGTTGCGTCCGTAGAGGTTCCAGAAACCGACGTAGTACTGCTGCTCTTGACCTGTCCTGCGGTTGTAGACGCCGAAACGACCCTTGCAGTTGGCGTAGACGATGTCAGGGTCGCCAGGCTTGGGGACCGCCGGACCCGTCTCACAGCCACCTTGATCCTCCCAGTGTGCCGTGTGGCCACCGGGGGCAGAAAACGGCGGGTAGCTCGGCACCGAGATCGTCGAGTTGTCCTGCTGGCCGGCATACAACCGATAGGGGAAGTCATCGCTGATGTCGACCTGGTAGAGCTCGGCGGTAGGCTGGTTGAGGATCGTCGACCAGGTCTGCCCACCGTCGCGAGTTACGTTGGCGCCACCATCGTTCGACTGGACCATGACGTCCGGGTCGTCCGGGTTGATCCAAAGATCGTGGTTGTCACCGTGCGGCGTCGAGCCCCGCTGCCAGGTCACGCCGCCGTCAGTCGACTTGAAGTACCCCTCGGCCTGAGCCCACAGGATGTCGGCGTCCTTCGGGTTGGCGTCGAGGTTGTTGTAGTAGAAGGGGCGGTTGCGCATCGGCTGGTAGTCGCTGACCTGGCGCCAGGTGGCGCCGCGATCGTCGGAGCGGAACAGACCACCCTCGTCCGCCGGCGCCTCGATCAGCACATACACGCGATTCGGGTCGGCAGCCGAAACAGCCAGGTCGGACTTGCCACGTAGCCCGCTGGGCAGCCCCGCGGTGAGCTGGGCCCAGGTATTGCCACCATCGCTCGACTTGTACACACCGCTTTCCGATTCATCGCCGCTGATGATGGTCCAAGGCTTGCGCTCGGCGCGCCACATGGAGGCGTAGATCTCGTCGGGGTTGTCCGGTGCAAACTCGAGGTCGACAGCACCCGTCTTGTCGGAGACGAAAAGAACGAGCTCCCAAGAGGCTCCACCATCTCGAGTGCGATATACGCCGCGCTCGGAATTTGGCACGAACGGGTTGCCGATGGCCGCCACATAGACGAGGTCGGGATTATCGGGATGAATCAGCACGGCACCGCTGTTGCCGGTGTTCTCGAGCCCGATGTGCTCCCAGGTCTTGCCCGCGTCGGTCGACTTGTAGACACCCTTGCCGTTGATGACGTTGCTGCGCAGGCCGTCGGATCCGGTCGACACGTAGACGGTATTCGGATCGGAATCGGCGACTCGAATGGCGCCAATCGACCCGGTGGCGAAGAAGCCATCCGAGATCGGATACCAGGTCTGGCCATAGTCGGTCGTCTTCCAGACGCCGCCTCCCGTGGCCCCTTGATAGAAGGTCGAGGGTTGGGCACGGTGGCCCGCGACCGCGGTTGCCCTACCGCCGCGAGACGGTCCGACCATGCGGTACTC
>JAUWTE010000114.1 GCA_030609765.1 Acidobacteriota bacterium | reverse complement strand
TGCCCGATGGCATCGAGATGGTGATGCCCGGAGACAGCATCAGCATCAAGGTGGAGTTGATTACACCAATCGCCATGGACAAGGGGCTGCGGTTCGCCATCCGCGAGGGTGGACGTACCGTCGGCGCCGGCACCATCAGTGAGATCTATGAATAGTCGAAGAGCACTCGAGCTACGCCCACTATCGGGCGTCGCGAGTGACCTTCCGCAATCCGCCGAGACAATCGGAGCGGAGCGCTAAATGGACCAAAAAATACGCATTCGTCTGAAAGCCTACGATCATCGTGTGCTCGACCAGTCGGCGCACGAGATCGTCGAGACGGCCGAGCGCACGGGGGCGCGGGTGGCTGGCCCGATCCCGCTGCCGACGGAGCGCAGCATCTATACAGTGCTGCGCTCGCCGCACGTCGACAAGAAGTCTCGCGAGCAGTTCGAGATTCGTACCCACAAGCGTTTAGTGGACATTCTCGAACCCACGCCGCAGACCGTCGACGCGCTGATGAAGTTGGACCTCCCTGCCGGGGTGGACGTCGAGATCAAGGCCTTCGGGCCCGAGCACTAATCGAAGCGAAGCTGAGTTCGGAACATGGTTAAGGGTCTGATTGGACAGAAAATTGGCATGACCCGGGTCTTTGATGAATCCGGGCATCATGTGCCTGTCACAGTGCTGCGTGCTGGTCCCTGCGTCGTCTTGCAGGTGAAAAGCGAGCAGCGTGACGGGTATCGCGCCGTGCAACTCGGTCTCATCGAGAGCAACTTCAAGGAGCGCAGGCTGACGCGTGCAGTGAAGGGTCATCTCGATGCCGCGGGCGCCCCACCGATACGGGTCATCCGCGAGTTTTTTGTCGACCAGGATGACGAGGTCAATGCCGGCGACCAGGTGACTGTCGAGCAGTTTGCCGAAGTCGCCAAGGTGGATGTTACCGGTACCTCGAAGGGTAAGGGTTTCCAGGGTGTCATGCGCCGGCATGGGTTCCACGGCGGCAAGGCCACACACGGCTCGATGTTTCACCGTGGCACCGGTTCCATTGGCGCCGCGGCGTATCCCTCCCGGGTCATCAAGGGACGGAAGATGCCCGGTCATATGGGAGCCAAGCGGAACACGCAGCTCGGCCTGCGCGTTGTTGAGGTGCGGGCGGAGGACAATCTGATTCTCGTGGCAGGGGCCGTGCCGGGCCCGCCCAAGGGATATGTCTACATCCGGCCGTCGGTGAGAGGCTAGGCCATGGCCACGATTCAAGTACGAGACCAGAAAAACGCGTCGATCGGTGAGGTCCAGGTGACCGACGCCGTCTTCGGGCGTCCGGTCCGTCGCACCCTGCTCCACGAGGCTGTCGTTCAGGATCAGGCGCGCACGCGGCGGGGTACGCACAAGACTCTTCGCCGCGGTGAAGTTTCCGGTGGCGGCCGCAAGCCCTGGCGGCAGAAGGGGACCGGCCGGGCACGTGTCGGCTCCACTCGCACCCCCCTGTGGCGTAAGGGTGGCATCGTCTTCGGACCGCAGCCGCGGGACTATTCCTTCTCCATCGGGCGCAAGAAGCAGAAGCATGCGTTGCAGATGGCGCTGACGGTCAAGCAGAGCGATAGCCAGATCGTGGTCGTCGACAGCCTCGAAATCGAGGCTCCAAAGACCAGGCACGTCGCCGCTTTGCTGGCAGGTCTCGAGCTCGGCGGCCGCGTTTTGATTTACGAGCCCGAGGGCACCGAGGAATTCCAGCGCGCTGCCCGCAACATTCCCAGGGTCAAGGTCGTCAGCGGCTATGGACTGACCGTCCACGACCTGCTCCTGCATGATTGGTTGCTCACCAGCAAGGATGGGATCGAGCGGATCGACGAGGCCCTGCGATGAATCCATACGACGTCATACGCAGACCGGTGATCACCGAAAAAGCGACCCTCCTGAAAGAGGAGGAGCACACCTTGTGCTTCGAGGTCGCTCGAAGGGCCACCGCAACAGAAATTCGCCGCGCTGTCGAGGCGGTCTTCAAGGTCAAGGTCATCGACGTTCGGGTGGTCAACACTCGCGGCAAGCGTAAGCGACTCGGGCGTTATGAAGGCTACTCGCCCGATTGGAAGAAGGCATACGTGAAGCTGGCTCCCGATCAGACGATGATCGAGTATTTCGAGGGGGTCTGAGGCAATGGGACTCAAGCAGTTAAAGCCAACATCGCCGGGTACGCGATTCCGTAGAGCCCCCGATTTTTCGGAGGTCACCAAGAGATCGCCGCACAAGCCGCTGACCAAGGGCAAGAGGCGCATCTCGGGGCGGAACCACAAAGGCGAGATCACCATGTGGCACCGTGGCGGAGGCCACAGGCGGCGCTATCGCCAGATCGACTTTCGCCGTGACAAGGACGGAATTCCGGCCCGCGTAGCGAGCATCGAATACGATCCGAACCGCACGGCGAACATCGCACTGCTTCATTACGTCGATGGCGAGAAACGCTACATCCTGGCGTCTCGCGGCCTGCGTGTTGGCGACAAGCTGATGTCGGGACCCGGAGCGGAGATTCGTCTCGGCAACGCCATGCCGCTGCGTTCGATTCCTCTTGGTACTCCGATCTGTTGCATCGAACTGAAGCCAATGAAGGGCGCGCAGATGGTGCGTAGCGCCGGAGCAGAAGCCACCTTGATGGCGAAGGAGGGCAAGTACGCTCACGTCCGCCTCCCCTCAGGAGAGGTGCGACTGGTCCACATGGATTGCAAGGCCACCATCGGGCAGATCGGCAACGTCGATCACATGAACATTTCTTACGGGAAGGCTGGACGCAAGCGCTGGCTGGGGCGACGCCCCATCGTGCGCGGCGTGGCCATGAACCCGGTCGATCACCCCCTGGGTGGGGGCGAGGGCAAGGCCGGCGGTGGCCGCCATCCTGCGACCCCGTGGGGTAAGCCGACCAAGGGTGCCAAGACCCGGAGCAACAAGCGGACGGACAGATTCATCGTCAGGCGCCGCAAGCAGGGACGGCGGAGGTAGAGATGGGAAGGTCGCTGAAAAAGGGCCCGTACGTGGAGCCTTCTTTGGTCAAGAAGATCGAGCACATGAACAACGAGGGTGAGCGCCAGGTCATCAGAACTTGGTCGCGCCGCTCGACGATTGTCCCCGAAATGGTGGGGCATACGCTCGCGGTGCATAACGGCAAGCGCTTCATACCGGTCTATATCACAGAGAACATGGTCGGGCACAAGCTCGGCGAATTCGCCCCCACGCGGACGTTCCGTAGCCATGCAGGTGGCAGGAAGTCAGAGCGTACGGCGCGGTTTGGTTGAGGAGTCGGGAGATCGTCATGCAGATTGTCAGCCAGGCCACGGCGCGATTCATCAAGGGCGCCCCGACCAAGGCGCGCCTTGTCGTCGACAGCATTCGTGGCAAAGGCATCCCGGAGGTCTTGGGTACGTTGCAGCTTTCCAAGCGCAGGGCGGCCCGGAATGTTGAGAAGGTAGTGCGCTCCGCGATCGCCAACGCGGAGAACCTCGACCCGAACGTCGACGTCGATCGCCTGTTCATTTCGGAGATCTACGTCAACGCGGGACCGTCATTGCCGATGCGCATACGCCCGCAGCCCATGGGGCGTGCGTATCCGATCATCAAGCGCACCAGTCACATTACTGTGAAGCTGGCAGAGAGAGAGGGCTGAAGTGGGTCAGAAGGTTCATCCCGTAGGTTTCCGTCTCGGGTACACCGAGGATTGGCGCTCCCGCTGGTTCGCCAAGCGGGACTACGCCGAGCTTCTGCACGAGGACATCGCTCTCCGGAAGATGATCAAGAGTCGATTCCATCATGCGGGGGTTTCTCGTATCGAGATCGAGCGTGCCGCCAACAAGCTGAAGATCGATATCCACACGTCTCGACCGGGAATCGTCATCGGGCGCAATGGCTCGGAAGTCGAGCGATTGAAGAAGGACATCGAAGGAACGACTCGGCGTGAGGTGTACGTCAACATCCAAGAAGTGCACCGTCCCGAGCTCGATGCCCAGCTCATCGCAGAAAACATCGCGCTGCAGCTACAGCGCCGCGTTGCTTTCCGCAGAGCGATGCGCCGGTCGGTGGAATCGGCCCTGCGCTTTGGAGCTGAAGGCATCAAGGTGCGTTGCTCGGGGCGTCTGGGCGGTTTGGAAATTGCTCGCTCCGAATGGTACCTGCAGGGCAGGCTGCCGCTGCACACGCTGCGGGCGGATATCGACTATGGCTTCGCTGAAAGCTTGACCACGTATGGACAGATCGGCGTGAAGGTCTGGGTTTACCGCGGTCAGATCCTCGACCTTGGACAGGAGCGCAGAGTTACGGCTTAGCTTCTCGAATTCTGGGGAGCGCAGTCTTGAAGAGGTGTAGAAGATGTTGATGCCCAAGAAGGTCAAGTTCCGCAAGATGCACCGCGGCCGTAGACGCGGCCGGGCGCGCAGCGGCAACACCGTGGCGTTCGGAGAGTTCGGGTTGCAGGCTCTGGAGGCCGGGTGGCTGACCAGTCGACAGATCGAGGCCGCCCGAATTGCCATGACCCGCCACGCGAAGCGCGGCGGCAAGGTCTGGATTCGGGTCTATCCGGACAAGCCCGTGACCAAGAAGCCCGCTGAGACCCGCATGGGCAAGGGCAAGGGTGCGCCGGAAGAGTGGGTTGCCGTGGTTCGCCCGGGTCGGATCCTTTACGAGATGGAAGGCGTGGAAGAGACGTTGGCGCGCGAAGCGATGCGGCTGGCGGCGGCGAAGCTGCCCCTGGCTGTGAAGTTCACGCGTCGCATCCAGGAGGAGCTGGAATGAGAGCCGACGCCCTTCGCGATCTGTCGACCGAGGAGCTCACCCGCCGTGCCGGTGAGTTGCGCGAGCAGATGATGAAGCTGCGCTTCCAGAAATCAACGGGTCAGATCGAGAATGCGCAGATTGTGTCGGGTCTACGCCGTGATCTAGCGCGCGCGATGACGATTCTGCGGGAACGTGAAATCAAGAAGGCCGTTGCCGGCACTACGACAGATGCCGGCGGTGGTGACAGCTAAAGAGGCAGTCGGGGGAGCATGTAGCTCCCACGGACGAAACCCTGAGATGGCAAGAATGCAAACAGAAGCAAGCGATAGAGGGAGCCGCGGGCGCCACCGCGAGGAAGTCGGAGTGGTGACCAGCAGTCGCATGGACAAGACAGTGATCGTGTCCGTCGAGCGCGCGTCCCTGCATCCGCTCTACAAGAAGGTTGTCCGGGTTCGTCGCAAGTTCTTCGCTCACGACGAGAGCAACGAGTGCCGTGCTGGTGACCGCGTGCGAATCGCGGAGTGCCGGCCTCTCTCGAAGAACAAGCGCTGGCGCATCGTGGAGGTTGTGGAGAAGGCGCCTGGCGTTTAGCGCTGGCCGGATACTCGATAGTACGAGACAAGCAAGGCTTTTGGTGAGGTACGAACATGATCCGCATGCAAACGATTCTCGAAGTCGCCGACAACTCCGGTGCCAGAAAGATCGCCTGTATCCAGCCGCTCGGAGGCTCGAGCATAGGTAGGACAGCTGGACTCGGTGATGTGATCTCGGCGTCGGTGAAAGAGGCTGTGCCCCAGGGCAACGTCAAGAAAGGTGAAGTAGTGCGCGCGGTGATCGTTCGGACCGCAAAGGAGACGGCCCGCAAGGACGGCTCCTATATCCGTTTCGATAACAACGCCGCAGTTCTTATCAACCCGGCAGGCGAGCCCATCGGCACCCGCGTCTTCGGTCCCGTTGCTCGCGAGCTCAGGGAGCGGCGTTTCATGAGGATCGTGTCCCTGGCACCCGAGGTACTGTAGCGATGGCCAAGCGGTTTTCAATCAGGAGGGGCGATCAGGTTTACGTGATCGCGGGTAAGGACCGGGGCAAGAGTGGTCGCGTCATGCGCGTCTATCCCCAGACGAACAGGGTCCTGGTCGAGGGTGTTAATCAGATCAAGAAGGCAGTGAAGGCGAACCCGGGCAAGAACATCAAGGGTGGCATCATCGAACGCGAGGCCCCCTTGGCAGTGAGCAATGTCTCGCTGATTTGCCCGGAGACGAACGCGCCGACGCGTGTCGGATACAAGATCCTCGAGGACGGCAGCAAAGTGCGCGTGGCCCGTAAGTCGGGCGCCGTGATCGATTAGGTGCTGAGATGGATCCGAGAAAAAAGAGTTTCTACAACGAACAGCTCCTGCCCCGGCTGATGAAGGACCTGAGCCAGGAGAATCCCATGGCCGTGCCGCGCCTGGTCAAGATCGTGTTGAACATGGGCGTGGGCCAGGCCACCCAGGACATCAAGGAGCTGGACAAGGCGGTCGACGAGCTGGCGATAATCAGCGGTCAGCGGCCGAGCATACGGCGTGCCCGGAAATCGATTGCGTCATTTCGGCTTCGGGCCGGCATGCCGATCGGCGCGAAGGTCACCTTGCGGGGCGACCGCATGTGGGACTTTCTCGACCGCCTGATCGCCATCGCTCTGCCCAGGGTTCGAGACTTTCGCGGCGTGCCTCGGGACTCTTTCGATGGCCGTGGCAACTACAGCATGGGTTTGAAGGACCAATTGATCTTCCCCGAAATCGACTACACAAGGGTCGATAAAGTTCGTGGGATGAACGTGACCATTTGCACTACGGCGGAATCTGACGACCAGGCACGGGCGTTGCTCGAGGGTCTGGGAATGCCGTTCCGCCGGCAGCAATAGGGTAGGTAACGTGGCAACGACTGCTTGGATAGCGAAATCCCAGCGAAAGCCGAAATTCAAGGTGCGAACCGTTCGCCGATGCAGGATCTGTGGTCGATCGCGCGGCTATCTGCGTAAGTTCCAGATGTGCCGGATTTGTTTCCGGAGTCGCGCCCTGAGCGGTGAAATCCCTGGTGTTCGTAAGGCGAGCTGGTAGAGGCGAGGACGACGAGAGATGATGACCGACCCGATCGCCGACATGCTCACGCGCATTCGGAATGCCCTCGGTGCAGGGCATGAGAACGTGCAAATCCCTTCGTCTGGCATCAAGAAGGAGATCGCGCGCATTCTCAGCGAGGAAGGCTACGTGCAGGAATACAGCGTGACCGAGCGTGGTAGCGGGCAAGAGATAGATGTGGTTCTGAAGTACACGGGCAAGCGTAAGCCAGTGATCACCGGGATCGAGCGAATCAGCACGCCGGGCCGCCGGGTGTACTGCCAGAAGGACGATGTTCCTGTCGTCCTGAACGGCCTCGGTGTGGCGATCGTCTCCACCTCACAAGGGCTGCTAACCGACCAGCGATGCCGGGAAGCCGGTGTCGGTGGCGAAATTATTTGTAAGGTCTGGTAGCCATGTCACGAGTTGGACTCAAAGAGATCCCTATTCCCGATGGCGTCTCGGTGCAGGTCGAGAAGGACCATCTGAAAATCACCGGCCCCAAGGGTGAGCTGAGCACGCCTGTTCCCCGAGGCATCCACTTCGAGCAGGAAGAGGGAGTGCTCCGCGCCAAGCGTGCCCGTGAAGACAAGCAGACCCGCGCCTTTCACGGTTTGGCACGAGCACTGGCGGCGAACGCCGTGCGTGGTGTCCAAGATGGCTATGAAATCAGGCTCGCCATCCATGGCATCGGATACCGCGCCAAGATGGAGGGAAGCCAGATTGTCCTGCAGGTGGGCTTCTCCCATACCGTCGAGTTCGACCCTCCTGAGGGGATCAGCCTGGAAGTTGAAGATCAGACAAAAATCAAAGTGATAGGCATCGACAAGCAAATGGTCGGTGAAACCGCAGCTCAGATTCGCCGCATACGCCCGCCGGATGCTTACAAGGGGAAGGGCATACGCTACGCCGATGAGGTAGTTCGCAAGAAGGTCGGCAAGGCCAATGTAAGCTCGATGTAGGGACATTCCCAGGAAAACGCAATGCTATTGCAGCGCAGGAAAAAGAAAGAGATTCGTCGGGCCAAGGTTCGCCAGCGCGTTCGCCGCCGCGTACGCGGCAGTGTCGAGCGTCCTCGCCTCGCCGTGTTTCGCTCCAATCGTCATCTGCATCTGCAGGTGATTGACGACGACACGAGCAGAACCTTGGCGTCCGTATCTACCCAGGAGAAGAAGTTCAGAGATCTTGGATTCAACCACGGCGCGACGGTGCCTGCCGCGCAGGCCGCTGGAAAGCTGTTGGCCGAGCGTGCCAAGGGTGCTGGGGTCGAGCAGGTTGTCTTCGACCGTGGGGGCTACGTCTACCACGGACGTGTTCGCGCCGCAGCGGATGCTGC
>JAUWTE010000543.1 GCA_030609765.1 Acidobacteriota bacterium | reverse complement strand
CCTCCGGTACAACATTCATCAAGTTAGGTAGATAATCGGCCTCATCGCTACACCGCCTGCCCGCGAGCCGGCATTGAGCCGACGATCTCTGAAACCGAAGATCTACAATCCGGAGGAAACGATGAAGGGAAAAGCGATCTGCGCTGGAATCGCGCTGCTCACGATCCTCGTCTGCGTGCCGAGGGTGCAGGCACAGCGGATGACCTACCCTCCCGAGGAGTTCGCCGGCCGCCGCCAGGCGCTCTGTGATGAGATCGGCAATCAGGACCTCATCATGATGGTCGGCAAGACCATGACCCAGCCGGGCGTTCGGTTCCGTCAGGACAACGACTTCTTCTACCTGACTGGCGTCGAGGACCTGAACGCTATTCTGGCCATCGATGCCGCGAACTGCGAGGCGAGCCTGTTTCTGCCCGCCCAGACCGAGCGCGAGGCGAGCCGCGATGGTTGGAACCTGCTCTATCAGGAGGGGGCTGCCGCGGCGCACGGCTTGGCCTCGATCCATCCGCTCACCTATCTGCAGGAGTACTTCTCTCGCAAGCGCAACGCGACGACCCAGACCCTGTACGTCCGGCTAGCCGAGACCACCGAGGTCGACCAATCGCGCGGCGACACGGCCATCTTCATCGCCCGCCGGATGGCCAACCCGTGGGGCTCGTATCCGTCCGAGGATGCCTGGAGGGTGGAGAAGCTGCGCAGCACCTTTCCCTACTACGAGCTAAAGGACATCAGCCCGCACGTCGACATGTTGCGCATGATCAAGAGCCCGCGCGAGATCGAGACTCTGGAAGGTAACGGTTGGGTGAGCGCCGAGGCACATCGCCGGGCGATCGAGGTGACGCGGGTCGGGGGGTGGGAGTACGAGATCGAGGCTGAAGCCACCTACGTCATGCTCAAGCATGGCGCCGAAGGGGCCGGCTACCCGGCAATCGTTGGCTCAGGTCCGAACTCCAACGCCTGGCACTACAACAAGAGCAGCCGCCAGCTGCAGGACGGCGACATCATCGTCATGGACTATGGCGCCTCGATGGGCTACCTGACCATCGACATCACTCGAACCTGGCCAGCCAACGGCAAATTCACCGAGCTTCAAGAGAGGGCCTACCGCTGCGTTCTCGAGGCCGAGAAGGCGATCATCGCCGCCATGAAGCCGGGTGTCACACGCCAGGAGACGCGCGAGATCGCCGCCGCCATTTACGAGAAGTGGGGCTTCGAGAACCAGTATCCAGGTGGCGCCGGTCACTTCGTGGGCATGAGCGTGCACGATGTCGGCGACTACAGCCTGCCCCTGCAGGCGGGCATGGTGATTGCGGTGGAGCCCATCATCGATATCCCGGAGGAAGAGCTTCACGTGCGCATCGAGGACACCGTGTTGATCACCGAGACGGGTCACGTGGTGCTGTCGTCGCACGTTCCCAAGGAAGTCGAAGAGATCCTGGCGCTGGTGGGCAAGCGCGCCAAAGACGGCGGAACAGAACGGTAGGCCGCTAGTCAGTCGTCGTATCGGCCAGCTTGAACTCCTGATGCCAGGTCGAGTCGGCGCCATCGCCTTTGCGATCGACGATGACCTCGAGAAGGTAGGGCTGCCCGGCATGCGTCGCGGCGCCTAGCATCTGCACCCTTGGCGGCGTAACCAGACCCACCACACTTTCACCACGGCCTGCTAGCGGCCTACCGTTCTGTTCCGCCGTCTTTGGCGCGCTTGCCCACCAGCGCCAGGATCTCTTCGACTTCCTT
>JAUWTE010000392.1 GCA_030609765.1 Acidobacteriota bacterium | reverse complement strand
GCTTGATGCGGTAGAAAAACGGTAGAAGGACTGCGGTTGACCGCCGGTCATGGCCCCAAGATGATGTATAGGTGAGGATTCCGCGGAAGGTGCCCGGCGTGATACCCTCTTCATGGGTCACGTATCGGCACTCGGTCGGGCGCCCGTGGAGGGGCTTCACTGAGATGAATCGTTCTTGTCCGAGTCCTGTGATTGAGCATTCCTGAACGGAGGGCACGGTCATGGAAACACAAGCATCGTCCGCAGGAACCCCGTCGATCGGATGCGCCGTCTGCCCCCTGGGCCGCACCCACCTCGGTTGCACGAGAACGGCTCTGGCGCTGATGCTGCTACTTCTCCTGCCGAGCATCTGCACCGCCGATCCCTGGGACATCACGCTTGGTCCGCCTCACGAGTACGATCCGATCAGCGGCGGAAGGAACTGTATCCTCTCCGCGATCGACGCCACGCACTACCTCTGCCTTCACCGGGGCACAGGCGGAGAGGCCGTCATTCTGAGCGTCGACCCGGCCGATTGGACCCTCTCCACGATCACGACGTACCAGTATGACGAGAACGGCGACTACATGGGCCTGGCCACCATCGACCCCACCCACTTCCTTTGCACCTACTGCGGTGAAGATGAAGCCGCCTTTGCCTCCGTACTCAGCATCGATCCCGAGAACTGGACGATTGCGACCGAGAGCACCCTCCTCTATGACCCCGAGTTCGGCTACTACAATGCGCTCTCTCCCATCGACGAGACCCACTATCTCGGTGTCCACAACATGTGGGACGTCACCGGCCGCGCGGGCGTCTTCACCGTCGATCCCCAATCGTGGGCGATCACCTATGGAAGTGAATGTCCTTTCGAGACCGAAAGCGGCTACGACTTCAAGCTCACACGCATCGACGCCACGCACCATCTATGTCTCTACCCCTCGCAGGCGGGCGGCTATTTCGGCAGAGCCGTTGTCCTGATCGTCGACCCGGGCGATTGGACGGTCAGTACCGCACACCCGCCCCTCACGTTCGCGACCGACTGCGATGCCTACTCCTTCGCGTCGCGGATCGATGCGACCCACTTCCTCTGCGCGTATCAGGGACCGGAGTCCCACGGCTGGGCGGTCGTACTCACCATCGATCCGGATGACTGGTTGATCAGCATGGAGACTCCCTTCGAGTTCGACCCTGCACTCGGTGGGGAGCCCAACCTCTCAAGGATCGATGCCACCCATCATCTGTGCGCCTACAAGGGGGAAGGAGCGGACGGGTACGCGGTGGTCCTCACGGTGGATCCCGGGGACTGGTCAATCAGCCGCGAGACCCCCCGTGAATGGGATCTGGAGCGGGCGGACTACCCGTACCTGTGCCGGATCGATGACGGGCACTATCTGTGCTCGTACGAGGGTCCCGGTCTCGACGGGTGGGCGCTGGTCTTGGGTGTCGAGCTGTCGGGGGCAGGCATGCCGGATGGGCACGTCGAGCGAGTCGGGCTGGTTTCGGGATACCCGAATCCCTTTACAGATCGGATGACAATTGACTACTACCTGGCGACCGGCGGGAGGGTGGAGCTGGTGATCCGCGACCTCCAGGGGCGGATGGTGAGCACGCTCCTCAGGGGATGGTTCCCGTGTGGCCCGGGCTCGGTCCTCTGGGACGGCACGGACGGGCATGGGAGGCGGGTCGGTCCCGGTGTCTATTTCGGCACGCTAAGGGTCGGTGATCGGCGGGAGGTCGCCAGGCTGATCGCGCTCCGATAGAGCACCGGACGCAGGAAGTCTCGGTGCCCGCGGGGATCAGCGGACGACCATCACCCGCGCCTTCTGCATGAGGTTCCCAGCCTTGAGGCTGCAGAGATAGACGCCCGAGCGGACGGGTTGCCCCCGTTCGTCGCGGCAATCCCAAACCGCACTGTGGGGACCCACAGGTTTCCTCTCCGCCCGAATCTGGTGAATTGGGAAGTTCTCTTGTGCTCAGAGACGACAAGCCCGGACGGCAAGGGGAGCCCGTCTCTGTAACTCGAATCGAGGCAAGGCGGAGGAGGTTTTGGCGAGGGACAGCCCCCTACCCGCGGAGGACTTGGGAGAACACGTCTGCCCATGGTAGAATGCAAGTTGGGCGTTCTCCCAAGCAGAGCCTGAACCTCCGCGTCCAGAGTGAACCTCCCGGAATCGTCCTGGTTGCCAAGAGAACCGAGAATGCTCACCCATCGGCCAAAGGAGGAGCTTGCCATGACACTGGGAATGTTGACGAAGATCGCTGTCCCGGCAGCGGCCCTGCTTGCTCTCGCAGTCATGCCGGCGCTGGCACAGGAACTCGAGCTTGATGTGGAAGTCATCGCCACCGGATTCATCTACTACTACGATCTCGACGTCGATGCCTCCGGCGCCGCGCACGCCTTCCTGGACAACACCGAAATCGATCAGCTCTACTACAGCACCAACGCCAGTGGATCCTGGATCACACCCGTTCTTATCGACCACACAAGTGACTGGGGCTCCATCAATGTCGCCGGAGCCGCGGACGCTTCCGGGTATGGTCATGTGGCCTACGATGGGGGACGGGGGGCACGGGCCGATGACTTCTACTACGCCACGAACCGCAGCGGCAGTTGGGAGTCGCGTCTGGTTCTCAGTGGGATGCGCTGGTATTCTCTGGACCTAGCCCCCCCGCCGGATGAGCTGCCCCGTGTCTCCTACTACGACAACTACAGCGGTCTCAACTACGGCACGATGTTGCCGAACGAGACCTGGAATCACGTGAACGTCGACAACTCCGGGGGGGTGACCACCTATGCTGGTCGCTATTCGGACCTCTACGTCGACTCCGCGGACCGGGGACACATCTCGTACTATTACTACGTAGATAAGGACATTCGCTACGCCACCAACGCATCTGGGTCGTGGGGATGGGAGGTCGTCGCCTCCGATCCTGGGATCGCCAGCAAGTCCTATATCACGCTGGCCCCCGACGGCACCCCGATCGTGAACTACAACATCGCGGGACGCGTCTGGATCGCCCGCAAGATCGGGGATCAGTGGCTCCCCACCGATGTCACTCCACCCGGCAACTACGGCCAATCGGACGTCAAGACGGACGCCCTGGGGCGAGTCGTTGTGGCCTACAACGATCTGGCGAACGACAAGCTGATGCTGGCGGTGGAGAGCGACCGGGGATTCGATCACTACGAGGCGTACGATCACGCCGCGGGTGGGGATGGACCCATCCTGGCCATCTACGAGGACCAGGTTCACCTCCTGGCCTGGGATCGCCCGATCGACGAGATGCTCTATCTCAGCGGCGCGCTGCCCCAGGCAGGGGCGGTGGACGATCCGGCCGTCGACCTGACCGCAGCGCCACGGCTGCACCTAACGCCCAATCCCCTTCGGCAGCAGGGCACGATCCGCTTCGCACTTGAACATCCCTCTGCGGCCCACGCCGAGATCGTCGATGCTACGGGTCGCTCCGTCTGGGCATGGAGCAATCCCGCCCAATCCGCCGGCAGGGTCGCGCTGAGCTGGCCCGCCACTGACGCCCATGGGCTTCGGCTTCCGGCGGGGGCCTACTTCTGCCGCGTCACCGTGGCGGGCCAGGTCTGGGAGAACCGCTGGCTGATCGTGCGCTAGCGTCGCCCGGGAGTCGTCATTGCGCAAGGCGGTGGCGTCGTGCCTCCTGTCCTTCGCCCAGACCTCGTCCGGGACCCAACGAGGCACGCAGGATAGGCTCTGGCCGTCGCAAAACCCACCCGAGCCGCTTACGTGCCCGGCAAGCTATGGGCTGGGATGTCGAATCCTGGTCACAGAGAGCCAAACATGTCCGGGAGGACATACTGCGCTAGCGGCTTCGATCAGGCGTCTCGCGGAATGCGATGGCGGTCAGGCGGCCGCGCGCCATTCGTAGCGGTGGTGCAGACCGCCGACGCGGGGAAGGGCGATGATCTTAGCCGTCGAGTCAGACCGTTGCAAAGGTTGTCGCTCCTCCGGACAGTCCTTATCTTAGAGCCAAGTTCTCAAGGGCGAGATCACATCTCGACCTGAGCAGTGCGCGAAGCAGCACGACGACG
>JAUWTE010000239.1 GCA_030609765.1 Acidobacteriota bacterium | reverse complement strand
TGCTCGACGAGCCCACCAACCATCTGGACGCCGAGTCGGTCGCCTGGCTCGAGCGTCACTTGAAGGAATACCCCGGCTCGGTGGTGGCGATCACCCAAGACCGTTACTTCCTCGACAACGTTGCCGGCTGGATCCTCGAGCTAGACCGCGGCGCCGGCATTCCCTGGGAGGGCAACTACTCCTCCTGGCTGGAGCAGAAAGCGGCGCGACTCGCCCAGCAGGGCAAGCAGGACAAGGCTCGCCAGCGTACTTTGCGTCGCGAGCTCGAGTGGGTGCGCATGGCGCCGCGGGCGCGACACACCAAGAGCAAGGCGCGCCTGGGCGCCTACGAAAAGCTGCGGCAGGAGAACACAGAGCGGCTTCCCGAGACGGTGGAGATCTACATTCCGCCGGGACCACGCCTGGGCGACAACGTCATCGATGCGGAGTGGCTGCGCAAGGGCTATGAGGACAAGCTGCTGATCGGCGATCTTTCCTTCTCGTTGCCGCCGGCGGGCATCGTCGGGGTTATCGGTCCCAACGGCGCCGGCAAGACGACCTTGTTCCGCATGGTCATGGGGCTCGAGGGGCCCGACGGTGGCGCGCTCAAAATCGGCGAGACTGTTCAATTCGCCTACGTTGACCAGACGCGCGATCTGGTGGTTCCCGAGCAGACCGTGTGGGAAGCCATCAGCGAGGAACACGAGCTCATCAGGCTCGGCAAGCGCGACGTCAACTCACGCGCCTACGTGGCATCGTTCGGCTTCAAGGGCTCCGATCAGCAGAAGAGGATCAAGCACCTGTCAGGCGGAGAGCGTAACCGCGCTCACCTGGCGCGGGTGCTGAAGGCGGGTGGCAACGTGCTGTTGCTCGACGAGCCCACCAACGACCTCGACGTCGACACGCTGAGGGCGCTGGAGGAAGCGTTGCTGGAGTTCGCCGGCTGCACGATCGTCATCAGCCACGATCGCTGGTTCCTCGATCGCATCGCCACCCACATCCTTGCCTTCGAAGGCGACAGCTACGTCGAGTGGTTCGCCGGCAACTACGCCGACTACGAGGCCGACTACAAGGCTCGCAAGGGCCACGACGCCGATCGTCCGCATCGCATCAAGTACCGCAAGCTGACGCGGGATTAGCAGTCTCGCGCTCACTCCACGGAACAGAGCCATCGGAGTTGGCGCGACGCCAACGTGCCGACTGCCGACGGCCAGCGTCCCTTGCCACCCATGCTGCGAGTACAAATTCTCCTGTGGGAGTGTTACAAATCTTGAGAACAGCAGACAATCGTCAAGGAATCGGCCTTTCAAGGAATCAGCCTTTAGCGGATAGGGCATCGAGCGGATCCTCATCCTCGGCGCGAACAATGTCGGACATTCCCAGGTGGCAGGAGTTGACGGCCGGGTATCAGAGGCCCGACACGCTCCGTAGTCTGTGGCAGTTAGCGAACACGGTTATCCCGTACCTGATCCTCTGGTACTTGATGTATCGCAGCCTGGAGATCTCGTACTGGCTGACGCTGGCGCTGACGGTCCTGGCTTCCGGGTTCCTGGTACGCATCTTCATCATCTTCCACGATTGCTGCCACGGGTCCTTTTTCCAGTCGAAGCGAGCCAACAGAATCGTAGGCTTCCTCACCGGGGTGCTGACGTTTACTCCCTACGATCGCTGGCGGCGTGAGCATTCCGCGCACCATGCCACCTCGGGCGACCTCGATCGGCGCGATCTGGGCGGAGAGATTTGGACTCTGACTGTTGATGAGTACCTGGCATCGCCTCTGAGCACCCGTCTGACCTACCGCTTGTATCGCAGCCCGCTGGTCATGCTCACCATCGGACCTTCGTTCCTGTTTCTGGTCAAGCACCGCTTTTCGAACCGCGAGGCCCGTAGGCGCGAGCGCCACAACGTCTACGCTACCAACGTCGGTGTTTTCGCGTTCATCGTCCTGCTGGTGGCGCTGATGGGGCCCCGCGCCTACTTGATGATCCAGATCCCGATCATGATCGTCGCCGGCGCCGCCGCCGTGTGGCTGTTCTACGTGCAGCACCAATTCGAGGCGGTCTATTGGGAACATCACGACAAATGGGACTACTCGCGGGCGGCGCTCGAGGGCAGTTCTTTCTACGACCTGCCCCGGATTCTCCACTGGTTCACCGGCAACATCGGCTACCACCACATTCACCATCTGGGCCCGCGCATCCCGAACTATCTGTTGCGCAGGTGCCACGAGGAGAATCCCACCCTGGCGCCCGCCAGCCCGATCACGCTGCTGTCCAGCTTACAATCGTCGCGGCTGCGGTTGTGGGATGAGGAGCACCAACGGATGGTGGGTTTCCGCTACTTGCGCGAGCAGCAGAAGACGCCGGCGGTCTGACGTCGTTTCCTCGATCAGCCGGTGAAGTAGAGGTAGGCGGCGAGGATGGCCACCAGGACCGCCGCCGAGGCCGCCACCTCGCTCCAGCCCCAGCTACCGCGCGAATCGCGCCGCTGGTCCGAGGTGATCGTGCCGTAGGTCAGCCCACTGATGGCCGCATAGTCGGGTTCCTTGGTCCTGTAGCTGACGCCGACCATCACCAGCACGCAGACCGCGAAGATCAGGATGCTGTAGTACTGGAAGAAAGTGTTGTTGACGATCCACAAGAACGATCCCTCGGCATAGCCGTTCTCGAATCCCGCCAGACCGAGCTTCACCGGCGTATCGACGGCGAGGCGGAAGATACCGAGCAGGAAGCCGACGACGAGTGCCGCCAAGGCGCCCTCACCGTTCATTCGCTTGAAGAAGACGCCGAGGAAGAAGACCACGAAAATGGGCGGCGCGAGGTAGGCCTGCACGCCTTGCAGGTAGTCGTAGAGTCCGCGGCCTCCCTGAATGACCGGAATCCAAGCCAGCCCGACGAGGACCATCACGGATGTGGCGACGCGACCGATCCAGACCAACCGATCCTGTGACACTCCGGGTCGCAGCTTGCTGTAGAAGTCCATGGTGAAGAGCGTCGCCGAAGCGTTGAACACTCCCGCCAGCGAGCTCATCAGCGCCGCCAGCAGGCCGGCGACTACCAGGCCGCGCACGCCGGAAGGCAGCACGGTCGCCACCAGCAATGGAAAGGCCTTCTGCGCCTCGTCGCGAATCATCTGGCCGTTGCCGTCGAAGAGCACCTGCTGGATCTCGGGGATTCTGCCGCTCTGGGCCAGCGCGAGGCAGATCATGCCGGGGATGATGAAGATGAACACGGGCAGCAGCTTGAGGCAGGCGGCGAAGATGCTGCCGCGTCGAGCCTGTTGCTCGTTCGGCGCCCCCAGCGCCCGCTGGACGATGTACTGGTCGGTGCACCAGTACCAAAGGCCGATGATCGGAGCGCAGAACAACATGCTCAGCCAGGGGTAGTTGTCGTTGAAGTACCAGGCTTGCCGCACGACCTGACTGGCGGCATCGACCTCCTTGACCGGCGCCCAGGTGCCGATGACGCCCTCGGGAACCAGCGGCTTCCAGAGGTTGAACATCTCCGAGCCGACGACGTCGCGCAGCACATCCCATCCGCCCAGCGCCTTGAGTCCGAAATACGTGACCAGAATGGAGCCGAAGACCAGCACGACCGTTTGCAGGGCCTCGGTGTAGGCCACGGCGCGCAGGCCACCGAGGATGGTGTAGAGACCCGTCAGGACGATCACCAGAATCGACCCGATCCAAAAGCTGTCGAGTGGGCCGATCCTCATATCGGGCAGAAGGACGGAGAAAACGATGCCGCCCGCGAAGATTCCGACCGCGATCTTGGTCAGCACGTAGGCGAACAACGAGATGATCGACAGCACCCAGCGGCTGGTCGGGTTGAAGCGTTTCTCGAGGAACTCCGGCATCGTGAAGATCTTCGAGCGCATGTAGAAGGGCACGAAGACCCAGCCGAGAACCAGAAGGCACCAGGCGTGCAGCTCGTAGTGCGCCATCGCGACCCCATCCGTCGCTCCCGAGCCGGCCAGGCCGACCAGATGCTCGGAGCCGATGTTGGAGGCGAAGATCGAGGCTCCGACGATCCACCAGCTCAGATTACGCCCGGCGAGAAAGTAGTCGTCGGCCGTGTTCCGGCTCTTGAGGATCACCCACCAGGAGAGCGCCATGATGGCGCCGAAGTAGATCGCGATAACGGTCCAATCCAGCCCGGTCATTCGATCACCATCATCTAGCGGCCCGCTGCAGGACCGAAATACGCCTCGTTCCAGCGCAACTCTTTCTTGAATGCCGGCAGCGAGGTCGACGCATCGATAACCAGCAACTCCAGCCCCATCATCTCAGCGAAGTCCTCGAGGTGCTCAGACGTGAGTGCCTGGCTGAAGCTCGTGTGGTGGGGCCCACCGGCGAGAATCCATGCGGCGGCTGCCGTCTTCAGCTCGGGCCGCGGTACCCAGACCGCGCGTGCCACGGGCAGCTTCGGAAGCGGCTCATCAGGGGGGACGACATCGATCTCGTTCACGAGCATGCGGAAGCGATGGCCCAAATCGAGCCTGGCGACGTTGACCGCCGGTCCCGGCCCGGCGCCGACGACCAGTCGCACCGGATCCTCCTTGCCGCCGATCGACAGCGGGTGAACCTCGAGCGATGGCTTGCCCGGGCCGGCAATCGACGGGCAGATCTCCAGCATATGGGCGCCGAGCACCTTCGAGGAGTCCGGGTCGAAATGGTAGGTGTAGTCCTCCATGAACGAGGTGCCGCCGCTCAACCCGTGCGACATTACCTTCATGGCCCGAACCAGAGCCGCCGTCTTCCAGTCGCCCTCGGCGCCGAAGCCGTAGCCGTCTGCCATGAGCCGCTGAACCGCAACCCCCGGCAACTGCCGCAGGCCGTGCAGGTTTTCGAAGGTATCGGTGAACGCGACGAAGCCGCCTTCCTGCAGGAATCCCCGCAGGCCGATCTCGATGCGCGCCGCCTCGCGCAGCGAATCCCGTTGGGTGCCGCCGGCCCGCAGGTCCTCTGCGACCTCGTAGTCTTCTTCGTACTCGGCCAGCAGGGCGTCGATACCAGAACTGGTGGCCGCCGCGACAAACTCGGCCAGGTCGCCCATCCCATAGCCATTCACCGAGTAGCCGAACTGCATCTGTGCCGCGACCTTGTCGCCCTCGGTGACCGCGACCTCACGCATGTTGTCGCCGAAGCGTGCGATCTTCGCCCCCTGTGCATCATTGAGTGCACTGGCGGTGCGTGCCCACACACCGAGTCGCTCGAGCACCTCCGGGTCCTGCCAATGGCCCACCACTACCTTGCGCGCCTTGCCCATTCTCGTGCAAATGTGGCCGAACTCGCGGCCTCCATGAGCCGACTGGTGCAGGTTCATGAAGTCCATGTCGATCGACGACCAGGGGATGTCGCGATGGAACTGGGTGTGCAAGTGGGCCAGCGGTTTGCGTAGAACCGCCAGTCCTTCGATCCACATCTTGGCTGGAGAGAAGGTGTGCATCCAGGTGATCAGGCCAACGCAGTTTTTGGATGATTGGCATCCAGGCACAACTCACGGATCGCTTCAGGCGTCGTGAGGACC
>JAUWTE010000043.1 GCA_030609765.1 Acidobacteriota bacterium | reverse complement strand
GTCCTCGCGCCCCCTGCGACCGCTCGCTACGCGATCCGTTGAAGATCCCGGGCCTGGCCCTCTTAGTGCTATGCGATCCGCTGACGACTCTGGGCCGGTCAGCCTCGCCCTCCCGGCCTAGTAGCGCGGGAGAGGCTAGCCCGGTGCGACGACGCCCACACCAAGTCGGAAGACGAGAATTCCGCCGTGGTAGCCAGTCAGAATCAAGGTCACCGTGCCGAGGCCCGCAAGCGTCCAGTACAGTCCCTGATAGCGCTGCGGGAAGGACCCTCTCAGCGCCCCCCTCCACACCAGGCACGCAACGAAGCAGGCCACGGTGATGATCGCCAGGTTGCGGTGATTCAGCAACGTGTGAGTTAGCTGGTCGCCGCCTGAAACGCCCTGAGCCGCCGCGAATCCGGAGAGCAGCGCGAAGGCCGCAGCCAGAGTGCCAAACTGCAAGGTCCACCAGGCGACAATGCGCAGGTCGCGCTCTTCTACCGTCGCCGCAATCAGGTCACAGATGAACGATGTAACGAGAAGCGCGACGGCAAAGTCGACAACGATCGCGTGAGGCACCATGAGCATCGGCCTCTATTGCTGGTGAGACTGGACCCTGCGGGGCTCCGCCAGTCACTACCTCGGCCGGAGGCTAGTCGGAGGAGAGAATCAGGTCTGCCTTGGCGGGCTCCGATACCTTGAAGATGCACATGGCGTTGCCGGATGCGCTGGCTACCGTCACGTAGGCGTAGTCGACATTGATGCTCTTTTCGGCCAGCAGCACTGCCACCTTACCCAACGCCCCGGGCTCGTCCGACACCTCTACCCCGAGAACATCGACGGTGGAGAACGGCAAATCCGCAGTGCGCAACGCCTGCGAAGCCTTCTCGACATCGTCGGCGATCAATCGGACGATTCCGTAGTCAGAAGCCTCCGAGGTCACCATGGCGCGGAGGTTCACGCCCTCGGCCTCCAGGGCGTTGCAGAGGGTCGCCAGGCGACCCGGTTCGTTTTCGAGAAACACCGTGATTTGTCTGAGCACGGGCATGTTCAGTTCTCACTCCTGGTCTGAGGGGTCCTTATCCCCCGGCGCGCAGCCGCTGCAGCCGCAGACCTGCCTCCCGCAGCGTCTCATTCCGTTTGCAAAAAGCGAAGCGAACCTGTTGGGCGCCCCTTGAGGGTTCACTATAGAACGACGAGCCGGGAACAACAGCCACTCCAACCTCCTTGACGAGGTAGTCGGAGAAGGCCAAGTCGTCGGCAAAGCCAAAACCGCTGATGTCCGTCATCACATAATAGGCGCCATCGGGAACGAAAACCCTGAACCCGGCATCCTCTAGCGCCCCGCAGAGCAGGTCACGTCGCTCGCGGTAGGAGGAGCAGAGACGGTCGTAGTAGTCCCTGGGTAGGGCCAGGGCCATTGCCCCAGCTTCCTGCAGCGGGGCGGCGGCCCCGACCGTGAGAAAGTCATGTACCTTCCGGATCGCGGCCGTGATGTCCTCTGCCGCTATGGCCCAGCCGACCCGCCAGCCCGTCACCGAGTAGGTCTTCGACATTCCATTGATGACCACGGTGCGGTCTCGCATCCCGGGCAGGGTGATCATTGACCGATGACTGAGGGGCCGATCGGGATGATCGTAGACGAGGTGCTCGTAGATCTCGTCGGTTACTGCCACGGCATTGTGCCTCATGCACAGCCCGGCGATGCAGGCGAGCTCCTCGTCGTTGAAGACCTTCCCGGTCGGATTGTTCGGCGTGTTCAGAATGACGACCTTCGTGCGGTCATTGAATGCAGCCTCGAGCTCGGCCATGTCGATACGCCAGTCCGGTGGCCTCAGGGACACGAAGCGCGGCGTGGCTCCCGAGAGAATCGCGTCGGGGCCGTAGTTTTCGTAGAAGGGCTCGAAGACCACGACCTCATCTCCCGGGTTGATCAGCGCCAGCATCGTCGAGATCATCGCCTCTGTAGCGCCACAGGTCACCGTGACCTCGCGCTCCGGGTCGATCTTCACACCGTCCTGCTCGAGCTTGGTGGCCAGTGCACGGCGAATGCTGCGCGCTCCCCACGTGATGGCGTACTGGTTCAAGTCGGCTTCGATCGCTTCCACCGCGGCTCGCTTGATCTCGGCCGGGGCAGGGAAGTCCGGGAAGCCTTGAGACAAATTCACGGCACCGTGCTCGAGCGCCTTGCGAGTCATCTCCCGGATCACTGACTCGGTGAACTGCTCGAGCTTGGTCGAGAGGGAGGGCCGTGCCACCGTCATCTCGGGACTGTCCGCGTTGCTGGACGGGTTGCCCGATCGGGATGCTGGCGATGAGGGCGTCGGTGCCAAGGCTTACCTGCGTTCAAGTTGGCTGGATTCTTGCCGTGATTCCTCGAGATTCAATCTGGTCATCTTACGTGGGCGACCCGACAGTGACCAGCAAGCCCGGATTTCTCAACGGGTCGCGGCTGCGCGGGCGCACGGGTAGCATGTGGCGTTCCGTTTCCACACCCGACCCCACAACAACATGCTGCGTCGCTGGATCGAAAACTGGGAGCTGTCCATCTACGCGGACGACCTCGACGATCGTCAACCTCAGGCGTTTGGCTGGGGTTTGGATGCGCTCGATGATCTCGTCCCCGGGCACCATGGCCGTCTCGACCCCAGGACCATGCTGGTCGAGCTCGGTCGACAGATGAGTGCCGACGGAGAGACCTTCTACGACGTTCCGCCTGTGCAGGTGGAAAGCTTCGACGGGCACCACCTGTGCTTTATTTCTCCGCTGCCGTCATCGCACGGTGAGACGGCTCGTGCCCGTGCCCGGCTCTTCGAGTCGTCGCGCGCCGCGGGTCGGGCTGTCGTCGTCATTCCCCAGTGGAACTCCAAGAAGGACTCCCACGTGCAGGCCTGCAAGATCCTCAACGCCTTCGGGATGACGGCACTGCGCCTAACGCTGCCCTACCACGAGCAGCGACGTCCGAGTGGAATGTTGAGGGCGGACCCGATGGTGAGCCCGGTGATCGGGCAGACGCTGCAGGAGATCCGGCGGGCAGTTCTCGAAGTGCGGCAACTCGTGGCCTGGCTGTGGGATCGGGGCTACCACCGAATCGGACTCCTGGGCAGCAGCCTCGGTTCGTGCATCGCTTTCCTCGCGTGCGCTCACGAGCGCCGTGTTCGGGCGATGACCCTCAACCATGCGGCCGCGTATTTCGCCGATGTTGTTTGGGACGGACTGGTTACCGAGCATGTGCGACGCAGTCTCGATTCCCACGTCGATCTGCCCACTCTGCGGCAGGTATGGGCACCGATCTCGCCGATCCATTTCGCCAATCGCATGGCACGTCCGGACCTGAGGACTCTGGTGATCTCCGGGGCCTACGATTCGACCTTCCTGCCCTCCCACTCTCAGCCTCTGATCGAGGCTCTGCGCTCTGAAGGCGCGAATCTCACCCGCGTCGTTCTGCCCTGCGGCCACTACACGTTGGGACGTCCGCCCTTCTACCTTATCGACGCCCTCCTGATTGCGAGCTTCCTGCGCCGCGGGTTATCGAAGGGCGGCTGACGGGCTGAGCGCCGGCCGGCCTGGCGGTCGAGAACTGGGGTGATGAACTCGGGCCGGGGAGCCGGGCTCAGAATCTGATCGTTATGCCCCCAGAGAACTCGATGTTGTGCAGCGTCGTATCTTTGACGAGAAGGAGCGCCTGGCGAAACTCGGGATCGAGATTGTCCACCTTCAACGGCGTGATGTGATCCTTCAGGTCCACCCGGGCGCCCACGCTCCCGAAGGCCATCTTGATGCCACCGCCGAACACGTAGCCGAGCACAGTCTCGCTGGGATTGCTGCCGGTCTGCAACCGGATGTGGTCGAATCCTAGTCCCCCGCCGATGTAGGGCTGAACGGGCCCAGGGAAGAGGATTAGTTGGATCTCCGCCTCGGCATAGATCAGCTTGGCGTCAAACGAGCTTCCGCCCGACAGATTGATGGCGCTCGGGCTGTAGACGATGCTTCCCTCGAGGGCGAACGGGAAAGCGGTTACTCCTACGCGGCCGCCGAAAAGAGGAGCGTTCTTGAAGTC
This sequence comes from Acidobacteriota bacterium, assembly GCA_030609765.1. Classification (GTDB taxonomy): domain Bacteria; phylum Acidobacteriota; class UBA890; order UBA890; family UBA890; genus CALAKE01. The sequence goes on along the minus strand of JAUWTE010000043.1, from coordinate 7,958 downwards.
TTGAGCAATGTTCGGCAGGTCGAGAACGCCGAGCACATCTCTGAAGCTGTCGCCGATGAGAGCGCCGATGACGAACGAAACTTCTTGCGCGGCTGCGGGTTCAGGCACAAGGAGCACGCCCATGAGGAAAAGCAGAGCGCCTGCGATCAGTCGTGTCGTGCGCATTGAATCCTCCAGTGCTGAATCGAAGAGCTGCGTTGCCTGGGTGGGCGTTTCCGGCAAGCCGCCAAGCTTCTGCTCAACATTCTATCTCAGGCGGCGGAGAAAACGTGGGCCGGTGGTGCGGTCCGCAGGGATAGCCTGAGGGGTGCCGAGCCGGTTTCCCAGCCCAGCCCCCAAAACCCTCTTTGGGGGGGGGACTGGAGTTATTCGGCCTCATGGTGCACTGTTTAAGCCTCAGTAGAAGTGGCCAACGCAGCCCAAGAGCAGCACTTGGTGGTCACAAGCAGAGGTCAGTATCGGAAGGGAGGCACCCTTCTCCGTTATCAATAGCTAGGGTGTATCCAGCAGTCGTACGTCTGGGGGCCGTTGCAGGGGGGAGGTGTTTGATGAAGGCCAATACTTTGGCCAGACTCGGGCTGAAGGAATTCCTGTGTCGCACGGCACACATATCCGACCTTGACGCAGTATTGCGGGCCGCCGCGAGGGCCTGCCTCCAGGTGCCAGGGGCACAGCACGCTTGGGCGAGCCTGCAGTCATCCGAGGTTCGCGTTCCCGATAGCGTGTTATGCGCCGGTGAGTTGCCCTACGGGCTCGAGATGCCGATCGAGCTCGCCGGCTGGGTTTGTGGCACGGTAGGACTCGCTGCCGCCGAGCCGGTCAACGGCGCTTCGCAGGAGGTGGCGAGCACGGTTTCCGGAGTGCTCTCGACCTGGGAGGCGCGGAGGCGCCTGGCCGAGACGTCACCGTCGCACACGATCGTTGGCTACAGCGCTGAGATCCGCAGCGTAGAGGCACTGGCGGAACGGTTCGCGAGCCTCGATGAACCAGTCCTCATCATGGGTGAGACCGGGGCGGGGAAGGAGCTCGTGGCGCGCACGATCCATTGCCTGAGCCCCCGACAGGATGAAGCGCTGTGGGCGTTCAACTGTGCCGCTGTTCCTGAGGATCTGCTGGTGAGTGAGCTCTTCGGTCATCGCCGTGGGGCTTTTACCGGAGCCGTTCGCGACCAACGCGGCCGTGTCGAAATTGCCAACGGCGCCATTCTCTTTCTCGACGAAGTGGGAGATATGGGGCCCAAGATGCAGGCCGCGCTTCTGCGTGTGATCGAGACTGGCGAGATCCAGCAGCTCGGCGACGAGGGCAAAGGTCGGCGCGTAAACGTCCGCATCATTGCGGCTACCAATCGTGAGTTGGAGACGGAGGTCGCCGAGGGCAGGTTCCGCAGTGACCTCTACTACCGGCTCAGCCCCCTGACCATCAGGGTCCCGGCGCTGCGAGAGAGGCTGGTCGACATAGCAGTGCTGGCCCGCCATTTCGTGCGTCAGATGGAAAGGGACTGGCAGAGATCCCTCGAGCTTGGCGATAGCGCGATTCAACAGCTAATCGCTCACCCGTTCCCTGGCAACGTGCGCGAGCTTCGAAATCTGATTCTGCGCGCGGCTGCTACCAGTGTCGATGGCCGAATCGAAGACCTTCACCTTCCCAGTTCAGGTCAGCCTCCCGCGAGCGTCGCCCTTCCCTGGCCGCGCACCGGTGGCGACGGAAACACGGCCTCGTACGGCAACAAGCATGCGCAGATGGATTCGAGGCAGGATCCTCCTGGGCGCGGGTACCCGAATGTTGGGGGCAAAGTTGTCCGGGCCTCCAGCGCCAAGGGCAACTTTCCCAGGGCCGAAGGCCGCGTCAGCAGCACGCGCAGGAACTCCAGCGGCCGTGCCGATGCTAGGTCGACCGACCTCAGTCTGAGCTTGGAAGCCGTGACAGCCGATCACCTGCGCAAGGTCTTGGCCATGGCTGAGGGCAACATAAGCGAAGCAGCCCGACTGCTGGAGATTCCCCGGACGACGCTGCAATCGAAGCTAGAGCGCTACGGGCTAATTTAGCCGGCACTCCTCACCACGCTTCTGCTGCGGGCGCGGAGAGGCATGTATTTGCTTCGTGGCTCTGGCTCGGACTGCCGGATCAGCTACCGTCAGTGCCGGGTGTCGCCTTCGTCCGGGAGTATGGGCCGCAGGCCGGGCACAAGCTCCTCCATTGACAGGAGAATGCTCGCAACGTGGTCCTCGTTCAGGCCACCCCCCCAGACTCGCCAAATCACTCCCTCGGCATCGAGGGCGAGGGTCTGTGGGACAGCGTGCAGGCCCAGGTCCGCGACGAACGAACGAACGTCTTCCACGACGAGTATGGGAAACTCCGCCCGTGAGGTTTCTGCGAAACGCTGCGTTCTTTCGCGATCATCGAGAGACAAAGCAACGAAACGCACCTGGTCACCAAGCGATCGGCGGATCGTATTCCAGATCGGCACGTTGATTCTGCAGAAGGGGCAAGTGGTGGTGAGGATCAGAAGGACCGTAGCGGGAGTGCCGGGCTCAGCCGGCCGTAGCTCGACGGGGACTCCGTCAAAGTCAACGGATTCTATCGTCGGGATCTGAACCCCGACAGCGAGCTCGCGTTGACTCAGTTCTGGAGCTGAAGGTGGCGGGCCGAAGCGGCGATAACCCCAGAAACTGAATTGAATCGCCAGGATAACAAGGCAGAGAAGAAGCACCGCGCCGATGATGCGCTCGAACCTGGTACCGTCTGCCTGCTTCTCTTGCCCGTTGTCTGGATCGCCTACACGCACCGTGCTCTCCTGCTCATCTGGCATCGGGGTGTCTTCGGTGCGCACAAAGATGGCGCGACGGGCCGATGGATGCAAGGGGGAAAACCCATCGGCCCGCGCGCGCCTCAGTCTGCCGAGCTAGGGTATCTCAGTAGCAGAGCACGTCTGCTGACAAACCGTCACTGCACCACACTGTGCAACCACAGCCCCACCACTCCCACATCCGCTCGCAGCCTTCACCCATGATGCCGCAGAAGACGGCGCACGAGTCACCACAATCGACCCAGCCGTCGCTACTTCCACCTCTGCGATCGGCGTAGGCCGGCGCCGCTGTCAGGTGTATGGTAGCGAGCACGACCAGGGCTATGGCCCAAACCACTGTCGCGATTTCGAAGTACCTTTTTCGGGTGTTCACGGCTTCCTCCTGTTTCAGGATTGATCCTTGTTTCCCTGCTACTCGCCAGCTTTCCTCCGCGCTGGCCAATCAAGATCTAGGTCAAGGAACGGCGGGGCTCCTCCTGTTGCCCAGAGTCGATGTCGTTGCACTCATGGGGCGTTGTTGGATGCGGTAGTCTGAGTCCCCACTGAAAAATTCAAGCTATCCCCATCGGCGGCGATCAGAATGCCGTCGGAGTCCATCGTGGCCCCGAAGACATGCCCCTCCGCCACCCATTGCTGCTCGAGCGCGCCATCCAGCGTGTAGAGATAGACAACGCGAGAGTTGATCTTGTGCATCACGTATGTCAGAAGGATCCGATCGCCGGAGGCGCTCAGGTCCATGTGCAAGATCGGGTCCAGGTTTGCCTGTGGCATGACTTTGCGAGCCTCCTCTAAGCGCTTCTCGGCATCCTCGCGGAGCCCCGGCGGATCAATAGGCCACTCGGCAATCTGGTTGAGCTCCCTGTCGAACACCCTGACAACGAGCTTCCGATTGTCGAGCCAATACAAGTTGTCCTCCGAATCGAGAACGAAAAGACTGTTTACCCAAGCCTTGTAGCCGGCGTCGGGCTTCCTGAGAACCGGCTCAGCGTTGGTGAGATCCCCCGAGTAACGTGTGAGCAGAGCCTCGCCCTCGCCGGGCCAGACCAGTACCTCACCCGTCGAGGTGGCAACAATGCTCGACACGCTGCGGTGCGGCGCTGAAGCCAGGTAGGTCCCATCCGGTGCGTACTTGGTGATCCGCCCCAGGCCGTCGTCGGCCACAAACAGATTGCCGTTGGCGTCGATCGCAACGCCGGAGGGCTGCCTGAGCTCGCCGGGTCCCTCGCCCGCGGATCCGAATACCTGAACGACGTCCACACTGCCGCGGTTCGCGGCCAGGCGCAGCTGCAGGACACGGTTGTTGCCCGTGTCGGAAACGTACAGATCGCCGCTGCTGGTCGCGGTCAGGATCTTCGCCCCGTAAAGGGGATCCTCGAGACCATCCAGTTGTTCAACGTGCAAAACCAATTCGATGGGGCTGCCGAAGGGGGTCGTCGCCCCGGCAGACTCCGGCGCTGATGGCGAAAGACCCATGATCGCCACCAACCAGATGGTGGCTGCACCGAGAATAGAGACCCGGCCTATCGGGGAAACGAAGGGACGGACAATTCGCGACATTTCATGCTCCTTGGTTAGAGGTTGTCGCCAAACCAAAGAGCAATCCGCGTGCCAAACACGAGGATACGCGCGAAATGGCCTATCTACGGGGCCTTACGGCGAATGATGCTGCCTGGAGCAGTCGCGAGGTGACGGGGAATCGTCAGTGTCGGCGGATAAAAGAAGACACGGGTGCCGACATATCGGCACCCGTCGAGTTCGTGTCGGTACTAGCGTGGCGCGTCCGTGCTCGCGAGCAGTTCGCGAACCTCGGATGCCAGGGCCTCAGCCTCCGAGCCAAAGACGAAGAGAAAATTCTCAGCGCCCAGTCCCAGTCGTGGCGCCGCGAGCTCGTCCAGGATCTGGAGGGACTCGTCAGTGCGCCCGAGCCGCAGAAGAGCGTTCGCGCGGTACCAGCAAGCCTGTCGCAGGATGGCGCTGTCGCTGCCGTCGCCCAAGGACTCCAGGACGGTTACCGCATCTTCGGGCTGCCCAGCCAGGTAGTGAGCGACGCCCATGTAGAAACGGAAGTAGTCGGCGTCGGACTGTGCCGGGGGTACCGTGGAAAGGAGCTCCAATACATGCTCGGGCTGATCGGCGAGCAAGGCTTGCCTCGCCCCCTCCAGCAACTGCTCCTCTCCAGCACGACGCACGGCATCAGAAGATGGCCGGCCGATGGTATCGACGAATTGATCGGTGGTGAGATCCACCAGCTCAGCCTGCAGATCGGAGGCAGGCACCAGCTCACCGCGCTGCAGAATCGGCGAGGTCCAGATGATGACTGCCAGCAATGCTGCGACCGCGATGGTCGCGGCCAAGCGCAGATGCTTGCTTGCCCACCCGCGGTTGGCTCGTGGCGCTTGCGTCGGGAAGGGAATGGTGTTCGGCGTGGGGTCGGCTTCCGCCTCACGCAGGGCTTCCAACGCATCCTCACGATGAGCCTGTAGGGTGACCAGCACCGCATAGGCGTCAGCGCACTCCCGACAGCGATCCATGTGGTTGAGCTGCTCGTCGAGATCCTCGACTTGCGTATCCCCGTGAATCAGGTCGAGTAGGTCCTCAGTGCTCAGATGCATGAGATTTGTGGGTTCTTGCGCCTCTGGCGCGCTTCGTGTGCTCCATAACCGATCAATTAACGGGCCTAGTGGACATTTTCCGACAGCATCTCTCGCAGATTTCCGAGGGCCGACTGCAATCGGCTGTGAAGAGTGGAAATAGGCGCCCCGGTGAGATCAGAGGCTTCTCGCAACTTCAGCGGAGGTTCTCGGAGAACCAGTAGCTCAACCGCCTCACGCTGGGCCTCAGGAAGCTCTTTCAGGCGCCGCAGCATCTCACCTACCTGTGCCGCCTCGGCCGTCTCCTCCTCACGCAAAACCAGGCGTTCCTCCTGGTCGGCGGCGACGCTCCCGAGACGTGGTCCGGGCTCGCCGGGCTCAGCAAAGCTCGTGAGACGGGAGCGCGCTCGCACCCTGTCGATGGCGCAGTGGTTGACACTACGGGTCAGGTAGCGCCCGGCAGACTCGACATCGGGGAGGTCTCCGACCCCAGCAAGTACGCGAGACACAGCTTCCTGGACTGCATCCTCGGCGTCGTGCCGGTTCCCGGTAATCCGCATCCCGAGGCGCACCCAGATCTCGCGGTTCTGCTCAACTGCTGCGGCGACCAGCTCGGCTCGGCTCAGTTTGTACTCTGCTCTCGAATTTCGTGCCACCTGGCGCTCTCCGGGACCGCTGCCCTGCATCGATCATCGGGGAGACGTCATTGGCTGTCGCCTCCCCCCAGGGAATGATAGCTGTGACCAGGTAGGTAATGGGAGACAAAAATGCCTGCCCACTCAAACACAACGGTCCCCAACCCTGAGCAGCCTGCCGACGTGATTTCAGCGGCTGACTCAGATTCAAAGGTAGCAAATTCCACCATTCAGGCATACAGCAGTTCGACAATGGTGGCTACTGAAGTCCCTGCATCCTCCGGGTCAGGGGACAAGACTTCAGGTGGCAAGTCGATAGTAGCCGCGCCGAACTCGAGTGAAATCGTCGTACGAGGAGAGAATCGACGAAACTGTGACGTTCGGATTCTTGGCCCTGATCTCGGCGCCCATCTCTATCACCCGATCGGTGATGTCGGCGACCCGCATCGGACCATCTGCTTCGGTCAAGACACGCTTGCAGGAGGCGACGATGGTATCGGGCCTGCGGCCGCCCGAGCGTCTTCCACGCCCGGACCCCTCACCCTGCGACGGCTCTATCTGAGATGCCGAGTCGGCCGACATGCGGGCTCGGCGCACCTGCTTGGACAGTCGGTTGAGCGTCTTCGCCAATTCCTTCGAGGTTGTTACCGCGCTTTCCAGCTCGTCCTCCAGGTCGGAGAGCTTCCTTGCGTACCTGCGACTGACGGCAGCCCGTTGCTGCAGCGCACGCCGCTGCTCGCCACCTCGGCGGCCGAGGTTCTCGACCTTGATCTTCTTGAAGACAGGAACGGCATCGGCCGGGAACCTGCGCATCTTGCCGACCATCTCGCTGGGAATCCTGTCGGGCTGCTCCTTCACGTACTTCGAAAGACTGGCAAGGCTGATGCCTGTCTTGGCGGCCATCTCCGTCAGGGTGAATAGCTGCTTGTCACTCTCTTCCAATGGATCTTCGCCGTTGGCAACCGCACGGATCATCCGCAGCGCGACCCTCGGCACCATGGGGTGACTCGGGCTACCCAGGTAGGGGATCTGCCCGCGGTGGTCACGCAGAATCTCCTCGAGGGTCTCCACCTCGATCTCTACTTCCCGGCACACCTGTTCCTTCCCGACAACAAGCTCAGGGTCTCGCTCGAAGGACGGATACAGCTTCAGGATGCGCTCAACGTCGTTCTCACTGAGCGCGTTGCTTTCGAGTCCGATGTACTTAATGACTCGAAGAATGGGTGCCATCTCCAGATGGGGATGCCTACCGTGAAGCTCCAGTGCAGTCATCTGATCTCGAATTCCGGATGAGCCGCGAGGCTCAAAGAAGCGTGTTTGAAGGTGTCATCTAGCGCTCGCGGGTCTTTCCCCTCACGGGAATCCCGGGGCGCGTGGATTGGAATTTATGGGGACTTTCGAAAAAGAATCTCGAAGCGATTCCGGAGAAACAATAGAAGGGTCCCAGGAGCGTTGTCAAGATTCATAGGGCGTCCGCTTCCTCGACGTAGTCGACGACCTGGGGCTTGATCAGTCGGGAGAAGTCGGGGGGGAAAGGAAGCCGTACGGCAAGGACCTCGCGATTCGGCGGCACCGTCTCGAGGCGCACCTCGGCAGTGAAAAACCCGTCACCCTCAGTGGTACCTCGGAGCTCCGAATACACCTGCTCCCCGAGGTTCTTCCTCCACAGTCGCTCGGCCTCCTTCATCACGTCTCGGAGCACCAGTGCGGTGTCGGGAAGCACTCGACAGAGCCTGTAGCTGATTGCCCGGCCAGACAACTCGATGGTCATTACGTGCTCGTCTATGTCGCTATGATTGGTCATGTCGATCTGATTCTAGAAATCATGAAGGGGCTGGCCCCGGTATAGCGTGGGTTATCGGACCCACGAGGGGCCCGGCAGAGCCACATGCAACGTCGAGGTTGCAACAACAGGAGGGGCCAGCC
>JAUWTE010000036.1 GCA_030609765.1 Acidobacteriota bacterium | reverse complement strand
TGCTCTCCATGAGGACCTTCGAGCTTCTCGTGACTCTGGTCACACTTTCGGGAGCGGGAGCCCTGCAGCTCATGCCCGGCATCATGCGGGTCTGCTTCCCCAGTAAGCGTCTGATGACCAAGGCGGGGATTCTCAGCGGCATCGGGGCTGGCCTCTTCGTCCTGTACCTGACACTTGTCATCACACCCAACCCGTTGGGGATGCACGCCAGCGTTTGGTCGCTGCTCGCCAACTACCTGACAGCCTTCGTCGTGTCGCGATTCAGCCGGCCGCCGTCGGCGTCGACCGTACGGCGAATCCACGGCGAGATCGAGCTATTCGTCTACGGCAAAGCGTCTGCAGAAGAGAGCGAGTCAGCCTAGAATCTGTAACTGGAACAACGCCATGGCGGGAGCGAGCCTGCGACGGCGCGGTCAGATCCCTGAGGTGGAGCAGCATGGCTCGGCGCATTATCGGTATCGACACGGGAGGGACCTTTACCGACTTTGTCCTGCTGGACGAGGGCAAGATCACGGTCTACAAGGAGCCTTCGACTCCCGACAATCCGGCACGGGCCATCGTTTCCGGTATCAGGCGTTTGCTCGGCACGGATCCCGTGGAAGTCGTGCATGGGTCCACTGTCGCCACCAATACTCTGCTCGAGCGCCGCGGAGCAAGGTCGGCTCTCGTCACTACGGCCGGCTTCGAGGATGTGCTGACCATCGGCAGGCAAACCCGAGTCTCGATATACGATCTCGACGTGGAGAAGGCGCCCCCCCTCGTGCCCCACGAGCGCACCTTCGGAATTGCCGAGCGCGTCGGGCCTCAGGGAGAGGTCCTCGAGGCTCTGGATCCCGAGCAACTCCCAGACCTGGTGCGAAGTCTGCTTGCGCTCGAGGTCGATTCCGTCGCCGTCTGCTTGCTGCATTCGTACGCGAACCCCGCGCACGAGGTTGCCATTCGTTCGGCGATCGAGGCCGGGTTGGATGCTTTCATAACGACCTCGCATGAGGTCCTTCCCGAGTTTCGCGAATACGAGAGATGCAGCACGACCGTCGCTAATGCCTATGTGGGACCGGTGATGGCGAGCTACCTCGCCGATATCGGGGAGCACCTGGGCCCTGAGCGGGTAAGGATCATGCAATCGAATGGCGGCATCGTGCCTTTGTCGGCCGCTCAGAAGAAGGGGGTTCAGACCATTCTCTCCGGCCCTGCCGGAGGCGTTGTGGGCGGCTTCGAGATCGGTAGCACCGCCGGCTTCGACCACGTCATCACGTTCGACATGGGGGGCACGAGCACTGACGTCTCCTTGTCACCCGGCCAGGTCAGCCGTACGGCGGAGTCATTCATTGGAGAGCTTCCCATCCGTCTCCCCGTGATCGACGTCCACACCGTCGGAGCAGGCGGCGGCTCGATCGCGTTCCGTGACCCTGGAGGCTCCTTGCGTGTGGGGCCCCGAAGTGCCGGCGCCGTGCCTGGCCCCATCTGCTACGGCAGAGGTGGCAACGAGGTCACTGTGACCGACGCCAACCTCTACCTCGGCCATCTCTCGAGCCGGCATTTCCTCGAGGGCGCCCAGGAGTTGCTCATCGAGCCAGTGACCGAAGCGCTCTCGCGCTTCGCCGCCGATCTCGGTTTGTCCGCTGAGGCGACAGCCGAGGGGATACTCTCGGTTGCCAACGCGACCATGGAGCGCGCCATTCGCGTGATCTCCCTGGAGAGGGGCTACGACCCGCGAGACTTCACCCTGGTCTGTTTCGGCGGCGCCGGCGCGATGCACGCTGTCGACTTGGCACGCAACCTCGGGATTCCCCGGATTCTGGTACCGCGGGCGGCGGGCATTCTCTCGGCGCTCGGCATGTTGCTGGCCGACTATGTGCGCGACTATTCGCAAACCCTGCTCCTGCCACTGCAAGGACTCGACCCTGAGTTTCTCGAGGCTGCCTTCGGGACTCTCGAGAAAAGGGCACATCACGAATACCGCGATGAGGGCTTCGCTGCCGAGGGAGTCATTACCGAACGCTCCGTCGACATGCGCTACGTGGGCCAGGGCTTCGAGCTCAATGTGCCCGTGAGTGGCGAACTGGCAGGCCTGTTTCACCGTCACCATCAGAAACGCTACGGCTACTCCGATCCAGCCCGTCCCGTGGAGGTCGTCAACGTGAGGATTCGCGCCGTCGCACGGACCGAGAAACCGTCGTTGCCAGAGGACGAAATCGTTGGTGAGGATGCATCTGAGGCCGTGCTGGGGGATCACGAGATGGTCTTTTCCGGCGATTCCTTCCAGGCCCAGTTGGTGGCACGCTCGAAGCTGAGTCCCGGTAATCGATTCGAGGGCCCAGCTCTGGTGGTGGAGTACAGCACCACGACTGTGGTGCCCCCTGACTTTCATTGCCGAGTAGACCGCTGGCACAACCTGATCCTCGAGCCGATTCGATGACATCCGCATTCGAAGCTTCCGGCAACACGCTCTGGGATCCGGTCACGCTCGAGGTCTTCCGCAACCTCTTCTACTCGGTGGCCGAGGAGATGGGCGTCACCCTGTGTCGAACCTCGTTTTCGCCCAACATCAAGGAGCGGCGCGATTACTCCTGCGCAATCTTCGATGGGGACGGCCACATGGTGGCCCAAGGCGAGCACATGCCTGTGCATCTCGGCTCTATGCCGCTCTCCGTGGAGGCCGCGATCGAGCATACGACGATGCGTCCGGGCGACATGGTGGCGGTCAACGACCCCTTCTGCGGCGGCACCCACCTGCCCGATATCACGGTCGTCGAGGCCGTCTATCTCGAGAGCGATGTCGAGCCGACATTCTACGTCGCCAACCGCGCGCATCATTCCGATGTCGGCGGCATGACGCCGGGCTCGATGCCCCTGTCCCGGTCGATCTACCAGGAAGGCATTCGCATTCCACCCGTCCGCATCATCAAGGAGGGACAGGTCGACAGCGACCTCATGGCCCTCATCCTCGCTAACGTACGCACCCCCACCGAGCGCGAGGGCGACCTGACCGCCCAGGTTGCCTCGAATCGAACCGGTACTCGACGCCTACACGCCATCGCGGGCAAGTACGGAGTCGACGTGGTCGTCGACTACATGCATCACCTGCAGGCCTATGCCGAGCGCATGACACGCGAGGCGATCAGGCTGATCCCCGATGGCGTCTTCAAGTTCGAGGATTGCCTGGACGACGATGGGCAAGGAAACGGTCCACTGCCTGTGGTTGTGACGCTCACGATTGACGGCGATGAGGCACGAATCGACTTTACCGGCAGCGCTCCGCAAGTGGACGGCAGCGTCAACGCCATCTATGCCATCACGCTGTCGGCCGTGATGTATTGCTTCCGTGTGATCGTGCCGTTCGCGATTCCGTCCAACTACGGCACCCTACAGCCTCTGGAGATCATCGCCCCCGAGGGCTGCCTGCTGAATGCCCTACCTCCCGCTGCCGTCGCCGGCGGCAATGTCGAGACCTCGCAGCGGATTGTCGATGCGGTTCTCGGCGCCCTGTCACAGGCGATTCCGGGAGGTATTCCGGCAGCCAGCAGCGGCACGATGAACAACCTGACGCTAGGTGGCACCGACCCTCGCACCGGCGAGGCCTTCGCCTACTACGAGACCATCGCCGGCGGCATGGGAGCACGTCCGCAAGCGGATGGACTCGATGCGACCCATACCCATATGACCAACAGCCTCAACACGCCGATCGAGGCTCTCGAGCACGCCTACCCCTTCCTCGTACGCCGCTACGAGATTCGTCGGGGCTCGGGGGGCGCCGGGAAATTCAGGGGTGGTGACGGTATCCGCCGCGAGGTAGAGCTTTTGTGCCCGGGGCAGGTCACCATTCTCAGCGATCGTCGCCTGACCCCACCCTATGGCCTGGAAGGCGGCTCACCAGGGAAAACCGGGCGCAATGTCCTCACGGAGGGAGGAGTCGAGCGCGAGATCCCCTCGAAGGCGAGCGTTTGGGTGCAGCCGCATACCACCATCAGTGTCAGGACACCCGGAGGCGGTGGCTACGGGACAGCACCGCCGGATGAACCCGGAGACAGCGAATGATCCGGGCCGCTCTCAACATGACCCTCGCGCTCGCCATCGTAGTGGCGGCAGCCTGCGCCGCCGAGATCGAGCTCATTCCCGAGAACAAGCCACTGAGTCCCGAGAGCCTCGAATGGGTCGAGCAGCTACAAGCCGTGGAGGCTTTGGATCGCTTTTCTGCCGCCGAGGCTCTCGGCAACCTGGGACCGGAAGTCGAGCTTGCCGCCCCAGCCCTCATCGCGGCGCTCGCGACGGAAGAGGTCGCGGGAGTCAGATGGGGAATCATCCGGGCGCTCGGGAGGATCGGGCCTGCGGCCCCGGGCGTCCTGGATGTCCTTGCCTCTGCTCTCTCCGATTCCGACGACCACATCCGGCACGATGCCGAAACGGCGCTCGGCACGATGGGGCCCGCGGCGCGATCGGCGCTGCCCGCTCTGGAAGCAGCACGCGGCGATCCCAACGCGGCAGTCGATGAAGCAGTGGAAGCAGCGTTGGAGAGCGTCGGGTAGCGTTTATTCAGGGGCCGGCGTGTCCAACAGGCGGTGCAGCTCAGCGGTGTGCGCCGGACCCGTGCCGCAGCATGACCCTACGAGGCGGGCCCCCATTTGTAGCCACCCCGCCGCATGCCGCGCGTAGGCGATGGGCTCGACGCTATCCGTGTTGACCCACCCTTGTTCCTCATCGGCATAGCCCACATTGCCATAAGCGCCGGTCGGCAAATCAGTACTGCACATGACCTCTTGCAGGGAGATATGGATGTCCGGGGTCGGCGTACAGTTGACGACAATCGCTGCGGGCCCGAGAGATGACAGTACGCTCGCGGCCTCTCCCACGGGCTCCCCCGAGAGAAGAAATGGCTCCCTGCCGCAGACAACGCCAACGATGGTGGGCAAGCCCGTCTCGAGTGCGGCCTCCGTGGCCGCCACTGCCTCCCGAATGGAGTTCATTGTCTCGACAAGCAGAAGATCCACTCCAGCCTGGTGCAGATGCGCGACGATCTCTCGATGCTCGTCCTCGAGGGCACGGTCATCGGGCACTGACTCGGGCTCATAACAATCCTCAAGAGGCGCCACGCTGCCTGCCACCCAGACACCCGGGCGCTCGTCGGCAGCCTGCCTGGCAATACTCACTGCTCGTGCGGTGAGATCAGCGGCCCGGCTCCCCAGGTCGGCCTTCTGCAAGGATCGACGATGAGTGCGAAAGGTATTGGTGGTGAGGATCTCTGCCCCGGCCGTGACGTAGTCGCGATGCATAGCCGCCAAAACCTCCGGCGCCTCCAGCAGCGCCCAGGTCGACCAGAGCGGCAAGCGAGTGTCGACACCGCGCCGGTTCAGCTCTGTGCCGATCGCACCGTCCAGAAGCAGGGGCGGGCCCGTCAGGAGCCGTTGGCTGATCGTGAGAGGAAGCATGCTCATAATATAGATTACCTTTGTCGGCTTTTTGGGCTGTCTGCGCTTTCTATTGTCGACACTGTTGTCCACAATTCACCGTTACGATAGCCTGGTCCACTCCTCGAACAGCTCCCAGGAGATGACAAATGCAGCGACGCTTCCTGATGCTCGGCCTCGCCGTCGCACTCCTTGCCTTGGCGATTGTCGCCACGCCTTCCAATGCGTTCGCACAGAGCGAGCGGTTCAAAAAGTTCGCTGAGGCGACGCCCAAGGCCGGCGAAAAGGCGCCCGACTTCACATTGAAGACCCTCGACGGTGAGGTGTTCAACCTCAGCGAAGCCGCCGCCGACCAGCCTGTCGTCATTGAATTCGGCTCCTATACGTGACCACCCTTTCGGCGGCGGGCCGCCGCTGTGGAGGAGGTCAGGGAGCGCTTTGAGGACAAGGTCCTTTTCATCGTTCTGTACCAGCGCGAGGCACACGCTGGCGAATCTCGCTTCGTGGATGTCGAGCAACCCGAGACCTTCGACGCGAGAAAAGAGCTGGCATCGAAAGCATGCGAGGAGCTCAATATCGCGACTCTCGTTGTCATCGACGATATGGAGAACACTGTCCGCAAAGCCTATGGGGAGCTTCCCAACAGCGCCTACATGATTCAGAAGGGTGGCGGGATCTTCTACAAGGAAGCCTGGGCGCGGCCGGATGAGTGGGCCCCGCAGCTGGAGAAGCTCGTGGCGGGTCAGGATTAGTCGAGAAGCTCGACCTCAACGCGAGAGTCGTTGAAGCAAGCACCCCCGCCGATGTCGGTGAGCGTGTCGGGTGCCAGCGCGTTGCTCGTTGTGCCACTGAGCGTATTGTGGCTCCAGATGCCCTTGGCCATGCAAACGACGCCAGGTCGTATCTGGGTGCTCAACAGCGCCCTGCATCGCATCTCGCCGCGCTCGTTGAAGACCCGCACGGCGTCGCCGGTGTCGATGCCACGGGTTTCCGCATCAGCGGGGTGGATTTCAAGGGGCACCTGTTCCGTACGCATCTGCCCGAGCGTCGAGCTGACCGTGCGCTTGGTGGCCGGCGAGATCAGGGCGAGAGGGAACTGCTCGTCTCCGGGGTCATCCCGGTAGCGGTAAAGACCACCCGTCGGCAGGGCTTCCTCATCCAACTCTCCGGGAACCAGATGTGCCTTATGGGCCGCCGTCGCTGGCCACACATCGCCGAACTGAATGGGCCGGTCACCGAATTTCGGCACCGCGCTGTTTCCACCCGCCAAGGCCTCGAGCACTCTCCGGCTATCGTCACCCTCCGCTGAGACGATCAATTCGATCAGCTCGTCGGCGCTCTCGGGGTCACCAGGTCGTGCAACCCCGACACGACGGCAGAGGTCCGCGAACACCTCGTAGTTCGGGCGCGCCTCACCCACGGCAGGGATGACCGGATCGGAACGTTGCAGAAGGTAGGCACCGTACCCGGCATTGAGCTCGGTGTGCTCGAGAAAGGTGGTGGCCGGCAGGATCACATCGGCGTAGCGCGCCGTGTCCGTCATCACCTGATCGAAAACCACTGTAAACAGGTCGTCGCGTCGTAGGCCGGCCAAGACCTTGTTCTGCTCTGGCATGGTCATGGCTGGATTGCAGTTGTAGACAAACAGGACCTGCACCGGCGGTGCTTGGGCGGACAGCAGAGTCTCGCCGAGGAGGTTCATGTTGATGAGGCGAGTGTCCGGCTCGTCCGCCAGCGCCGCCCGCGGCGGATCGGCCATCCAGGCCTCGGAGTTGCTCATCGTGTAGCCGCCGCCCTGGATTCCGAACTTCCCGGCAATCGCCGGCAGGGCAAGAACCGAGGCGACGGCGGAGCCACCGTTGCGATTGCGCTCCAGGCCCCAGCCACAACGGATGACTGCCGGGTTGGCGGCGGCATATCTTTCGCCGAGCTCGGCGATCGCTTCGGCGGGCACCTCAGCCACGGCGGCAGCCTCCGCGTAAGTCCACGGCTGCGCCCGCTGACGTAGCTCATCTGCTCCGGTCGTGTGCTGTTCGAGGAACTCCTCGTCGGCCTCGCCGGCTTCGAACAACCAGCGGATCAGGCTGAGCGCAACCGGCAGGTCGGTACCGGGCCGGAGCTGCAGGTGCATATTCGCGATACGGGCCACCTGAGTGCGGCGAGGATCGATCACCACGAGGAAGGCACCGCGGCGCTTCGCCTCCTGCAGCAGGGGCATCAGATGGATACCCGTGACGGCAGGGTTGGCCCCCCATACGATGATCATCTTCGCGTCAACGTAGTCGGCGAACGCTACCCCCGGCATCTTGCCGTACATGCCGATGGCCGCGCTCGTGGAAGGTGCGGCGCAAACGGTACGATCCAGGCGCGAGCTGCCGAGACGCCAGAACAGGCGGGCATCGGTGGTGTCTTGGGTCAGCAGACCATTCGAGCCGCCGTAGGAAATGGGCAGAATCGCCTCGCCGCCAAGATCATTCCGTGACCCCAGGAGCTCACGCGCGACCCGATCCAACGCTTCGTCCCAGGTGACCCGGCGAAAATCCCCCGCGCCCTTCGGACCCTGTCGAACCCCAGGCCACGACAGGCGATCCGGGCCGTGGACCTGCCCCTTGAACGCCGATCGGACCTTGCCACAAATGTACCCCTGGGTGAGTGGGTTGACGGTGCTGCCGTCGATGGCAACGACCTTGCCATCACTAACCTCGACTTCCAGGCTGCAGGAGTCGGGACAGTCCAGGGGACACGCGCTAGTGTGTGTTTCGGACATCTACCAGAACCGCGCGGCCTTCTTCCAGCCGCCAGACAACCTGCTGTCCTTCCGGATCACGTGCGATCACACCGCTGGCGGGATCTCCGATGCGCAGATACGGGCCATGCTCGAGGCTCAGCGCGCCTTTGCCAGGAACGTAGTAGAGCCCGGCGATGTCGACAATCTCGAGCGCCTCCGTGTCGGCCAGATCGCCCACCTCACTGATCGTTCCGTCGATACGAGCCAGCGGATCCTCGAACCGAATGGCAAAGTCGGCCCGCACCGGAGTGCTCCCTGGAAGCACGATGCTGCCGCCGAGAAACACGAGGTCGCCGATGCCGCGGCCGTTCGCCGGCAGATTCTCGTATACCCCTACGTCCGCAAGAACCCAGGTTTCAGAGGCAATCACATCCAGGGAGGTCAGGATGGCGACGAAGTTGGCGGCGCGCAGGAGATCCTTGTTCGGGTCATCGAGGCCACCGCCCGATTCGATCAGCACGACCCCTGTTCCCCACTGCGTGATCAGATCTCCGAAGGCGCGCGGGTTGAAGCTGTCGCTGTACCTCGCAATCGCCGAACCGACCAATGGTCGCAAGGAATCAGCGATGACCGCAGCCAGGAGCTTGGCGTGGCGATTGGGATCGCTACTGATACCGTCTCCCGGCGGTGGGGCGAGAAGGGAGATGCTCACACCCCCGCTGGTAGACCCGAGGCGGGTGCGGATATTCTGATCGTTCAGGTTGAACCCCCATTCGGCCTGCGTCTGGTCGCGGACGGCCTTGAGAGCGCGACCCTCCGGCGTTGCCAACATCCGGGCGTCACGATTGATGTCGATTCCAACAGCGTTGTGGCGCACGAAACGCGCGGCGCCGTCGGGGTTCAGGACGGGAATCACCGTTACTGCGAGCTGCTGTTCGATTCTTCTAACGCGAGGATCGTTTGGCCGATCTGCCAGGTAGGCGAATATGTCGACCAATGCGCGTGAGGCGGTGGACTCATTGCCATGCATCTGCGACCAGAGCAACACCGAGGTTGTGCCGGAACCGAAATCGATGCGCCGCAGCGGTCTGCCCTCGACGCTCTCACCGATCCGGGTAACTCGAAAACGTTCCGGCTGGCTTTCTACGATCGGCAGGAGCAGGTCCCAATAGGCCTCCGGCTGAAATCGGGTCTCGTCGAGCCCCGACTGCGCAAAGGCCTTCTGCAGCTCGACGAGCTCGGGGGTCGAGGCTGCATAGTTCGGTGGGGGGGCCAGCGAAACGGACGCGCAGCCGGTCGCGGTGAGCAGAAGACTGAAGATCGCCACGATTCGCCCGCGGCAAAGGAGAGTCGACACCTCACGCTGCAGCATTCTCTACACCTCAGTTCGAGCACAAATGAGATCCAGCCGAGGTCAATCGGCGATCCGATACGGCAGATACTCAGGGTACCAGGCCTTCTCGACGACCCGCGCGGCCATGCTCTCGGGCGTCAGATTCTCAGCATCTTCCTCGGGAACCACGCCGCTGTCCAGGGCTGCCATACCGACCGCGACGGCAACGCTGCGCGATACCGGCCGCAGATCCGCGACCGACGGATAAATCTGCCCTTCAGCTAGCTGTGCGTCGCTGACGTGCTCCACAACCGCCTCTCCCGCGGCGAGAAGCATCTGTCTGGTGACCCGCGTAGCGCCTGATGCGTACACGCCGAGCCCGATACCCGGGAAGCAGAAGGCGTTGTTGCCCTGCCCGATCCCGTGGCTCTTTCCGTTGAATGTCACTGGAGGGAACGGGCTACCCGTGGCTACCAAGCCGCGACCGTCCGTCCACTTGAAGACGTTCTCCGGCAACACTTCGGTCTTGGACGTGGGGTTGGACAGGGCGAAGATGCCCGGCCTCTCGGCATACCCGGCCATCTCCCTGACGATTGCCTCGGTGAATGTTCCCGGCTGCCCCGAGGTGCCGATCAACACGGTTGGCTTGAAGTTCCTCACCGTGTCCAGCAGTCCGATCTTGTGAGAGTCCGACAACTCCCAGCCATCCACCATCTCAGGCTCTCTGGCGAAACCCCTCTTGAAGGGCTCGAGACTCTGGCGATCCGTCAAAATCAGCCCACGGCTGTCCAAGGCCACAACGCGCTGCCGCGCCTCCGCCTCGCTGAGTCCCGCCTTCCTCAGTCCGGAAACGAGCACCTCGATGATGCCGCCACCGCCGGCGCCAGCGCCGTACACGCAGAAGGACTGGTCCTGCATCGCCGTCTCCGTCAGCTTGCACACCGCCAGGACCCCCGCGTAGGTAACCGCGCCAGTGCCCTGAATGTCGTCGTTGAAAGAACAGGTTCGGTCCCTGAATCTTTCGAGTACGGACCATGCCTTTTGCCGCGAGAAGTCCTCCCACTGCAGAAGGACGTCGGGGTAGGTGGAGAAAACGGCATCGACGAATTCGTCCATGAATTCGAGGTACTCATCGTCCTGCAGCCGACGTTCCCGGACACCCAGATAAAGCGGGTCATTGAGCAGCTCGGCACTGTCTGTTCCTACATCGAGCATGACCGGCAAGCAGCGGGCCGGGTGGATGCCCGCACCACAGGTGTAGAGGGTGAGCTTGCCAATCGAGATCTCGATGCCGCCTGCCCCCTGGTCGCCAATCCCGAGGATTCCCTCCCCATCGGTAGCGACGATCACCGCGACGCCCTCATATGGCGCATGATTCATGATCTCCCGAATCCTGCCTCGGTCATTGCGGGTCACATAGATCCCCCGCGGGCGGCGATAAATGTGGGAGAACTGCTCGCAGGCATCGCCGACCGTCGGCGTGTAGACGATCGGTGTCATTTCCTCGAGATGCTCGAGCAGGAGCCGGTAGTAAAGCGTTTCGTTGCGGTCCTGCAGCGCCACCAGAAAGAGGAACTTCGCCAGGTCGTCGCGCTCGCTACTGAACGCTTCATAGACTCGATCGAGTTGTTCCTCCATGCTGCTGACGTGCGGTGGCAAGATCCCTGTCAGGCCAAAGGCCTCGCGCTCATCGAGTGGGAATGCGGTCCCCTTGTTCAGCGTAGGAATGCCATAGAGCTCCGCTCCCATCGCGGAAACAGGTACATAGCTCTCGCCCGTGTCAGGGTCTGTGACCACCCGATATCGCCGCATGACTGCTGCTCCCAACTATCGCCGGACAACCCGGCCAGGTTCTCACCGCTAAAGAGGGTGTTGCGCTCAGGCCCTCCCCCCTGCTGGCAGGGTGTGCGCCCGGCGCATGGTCGACGGTCATCGCAAGATCCTCTGCGCATGCCATCATCAAGATTACACCCTCATCAGGGGTGCCGCTGATGGTGACAGTGTGCCCCTGAGCAGGCCGTAGCGCCTATCGGCCAGCAGTCTGAGCGGGCAGGACCTCGAGCTCGATCGACAGGTCTTGCCGGCGGTACAGGCAGACCCCATGCACATCCTCGCAGACGTAGTAGAGGGCATAAGCAGAGACGGTCTGAGGGCCAACAGTGGCCGAGGAATCGGCAAGCAACTCGAGCTCGACTCTGCGCTCTTCCTGACTCACTACCTCTGGAGGTCTCGGCACTGAGAGGTACGCCGCATTGGCACGCCAGTGGGGCGGAACCGAGACCCACACGATCAAGTCATCGACCTCGTTGTTCCAGTGTGCTTTCGCTGCCGTCTGGGGCCGAAACACGAGGTGAACTCGGGCCGAGGTTCCAGCGGCAATTCGGGCCGGCACGACCGTCACCTCGGCGTCGATGAAATCACCCGGGTCGCGTAATATGCGGCCTCCGGGGTCAGGCTCTTCCCCATCGCTGACGCTTCGGAACTCGTCGAGAGGTCGCGCGATCTCGGCGCCACGGGGCTCGACCCTGAGCATGACGGGTTCCTCTCCCCTGCCGATGATTTCCTCTCTGGCGACCTCCACCCAGTCATAGAAGGGATACGGCTTCTCGAGCCTTGGCCCATACTGCTGAATCCGTCGACGCCAGATGTAGTTATTGGGATCGATCTCGAGAGCCTTCTCCCAGTGGTACACCGCCATGCTGAAATCATCCGCCCGCCGTTGATTCGATTCACTGCGTCGGCGGTATGCGACACCCGCGCGAAAATGCGTCTTGCCGTCGCCGGCATCGGCCTCGAGAGCACGCACGTAGAGGCCAATACTTTCGTCGAGATCCTCCTCATCGCCCCACATGAGAAGGGCGTCGGCCAGGTCGCGGAGGGAGACCACCGTGTCCGCAGCGCTGGCCGCTCGGAGCGCCTCGATATCGACCTCCGACAGACCGTCAACGCCTACCATCAGCGGGTCGGTAGCATCCACCGCACGATCATTCCGGTCGAAGTCCTGCCGCAGAAAGCTGCGTACCCGGTTCTGCGCATCTTCGAGCGGCGGCGCCACCTCCCGGATGATCCCCCATTCGTCGATAAACAGCGTGACGGGAACCAAGGAGGTACCCAACAGGTTCAGTGAGTCGACCAGGATGGGCCAGTCCATGCTCTTCCATTGCATGAAGAGGCGGGCGCGAGCCGGATGCTGCTCCTGAATGATCCCGACCACCTGCACCCGCCCGCTCTCCTGTAGGTCCCGCGTCGCTTCGTGCCACCCGGGCACGTGCCGCCGGCAGCCGGCTCACCAGGAAGCAAACAGGTGCAGGATAATCCTCTTGCCCCGGAAGGCGGAGATCGAGCCCGGCTGCCCGGTGTCCAGGCGCGGCAGGGAAAGCTCGGGGAACGGCTGGCCGACCTCGAGCCAGCCTGGACTCTGCAATCGAGGCACGGGATGAGCGGGTAGATCCTCTGGCATGGCAATCGCCAGGAGAGACAGTGCCACTGTCAGCAGCACCAACGCTGCCTTCCTGA
>JAUWTE010000327.1 GCA_030609765.1 Acidobacteriota bacterium | reverse complement strand
AGTCGGCTCCGAACTCCGCCGCGAGCTCCTCGTGGGCCTCGGCCAGGCTCTCGCCGTCGAGATCGCTCAACACGACGACCGCGCGTTCGGCCAGCAACCTTCGGGCGGTTGCCCGGCCGATACCGCCTGCCCCACCGGTGATCCAGGCGACGCGCCGGGAGAGCGGTTTTTCGGGTGGCTGGCGCTGGAGCTTGTCCTCTTCGAGCGCCCAGTATTCGATATCGAACGCTTCCTTCTCGGGCAGTCCCACATACTCGCTAATCGAAAGGGCGCCGCGCATGACATTGATGGCATTAACGTAGAACTCAGCCGATTGACGCGCGGTTTCCTTGTTCTTCGCAAAGGTGATCATGCCGACACCCGGAATCAGGACCACCACCGGCAAGGCGTCACGCATGGCCGGCGAGTCGGGCTCCTTGCAACGTTCGTAGTAAGCCTCGTACTTGTCGGCGTAGTCGCTGAGCAACTGATCGAGGTCGGCGCCCGGCTCGTACAACAACGGCCAGATCTTGGTGCGCAGGAAGTGATCGGGACACGATGTGCCCAGCTCGGCCAGCTCCGAGGCCTTCTCCGAGTTGACGAACTCCATGACCTCGGGGGCGTCGTGGTAGTGACCGATTTTGCGCTCCCCGGTACAAAGTCGCGCCCGCAGGCCCGGCATCATCTCGGCGACCTGTGCGTGCCGATCCGCCTCGGTGCGCGGCTCGAACTTCATCCCACCGAAGACCTTCTTGTCGGCGAAATCCGCCAGGGCTTCCACCGCGCGGTTGATCACCTCGAGGCTCACCTCGTAGCACGACTTGGCATCGTCGGCCCATGTGATGACTCCATGGCCGCCCATGACGACGCCCTTGAGCGCGGTGTTCTCCTGGTATCGCTCCCGGATCCTGAGCCCGAGGTCGAAGCCGGGGCGCTGCCAGGGCACCCAGCCCAGCTCACCGGCGAAGATCTCCCGGGTAAGCCGCTCGCCGTCTTTGGCCGCCGCGAAGGCGATCAGCGCATCCGGGTGAAGGTGGTCGATGTGCACCTTGTCGACAAAGCAATGCAGGGGCGTGTCGATGCTGGCGGCCCGCGGGTTGAGGTTGAAGGTGCAGTGCGGCAGGTAGGCCACCATCTCGTCCTCGAGCTCGCGGCCACGATAGAGCTCTTCCAGGGCGAGCAGGCGCGATTGATAGAGGGTCGCGAAACCACTCAACCCCATGCTTCCCAGGTCGCCGCCGGAGCCCTTGACCCACAGGACCAGCACGTCGTCCCCACCGACCGGATCCTGCATCGTCACCTTGGCGGAGGTATTGCCCCCGCCGTAGTTGGTGATCCTGAGGTCGGATCCCAGAAGGTTGGAACGGTAGAGCAAAAGCTCCTGCGGGGAGAACCCCCGGCAGTCATCGTCGTTCCATCGATTGGGTACGGTGCCATTCATTGCTGCTCCAGTCGTTGCGCTCCAGCGTGTGGCGAGCCGGCTCTCCCGATGGGTCAGGTCGGGGTGATGGGAAAGAGCTTGCGCGCCGCGGCCCAGCGGTCTGACCCGCCCTCAGGTTCTAGGTTAGAGCAGTTTGCTATTGAGGTGTAGTGAAGCCAGTGGCCCCGGGGGGGCCACTGGAAGGCTTCCGGAGCAGGTGGCCGGCATGGGAAGGTAGGGGCGGCAGGCAGGGACCGGCGGGGGCAGGTAGGTACCGGCTGGGAAAGGTCATCTCGACGGCCGGCATGAGGCCCCCGACCTTCGGTGTGAGGCAATGGCAACAAACGGGCAAAAAACGATTTGCGTCCTGGCGGTTTTTTTCGCCATCTTGTGCTCGAGCTCACGGGCCGCCCAGGACGGGGCTGAACCCCTGAATTTCCTGCTGATCACGGTCGATGACCTGGAATGGACCTCGGTCGGTGTGTACGGCTCTGAGGTGGACGACATCACGCCGAACATCGACAGCCTCGCAGCCGAGGGCCTGCGGTTCACCAACGCCCACGTCAACATTGCCGTTTGCCAGCCCAGCCGCCAGTCGCTGATGACCGGCAGGTTTCCGCACAATATCGGCGCCCCCGGTTTTCAACCAATCGCCGCCGACGTTCCCATCCTGCAGGAAGTCCTGAGGAGCGCAGGCTATCTGAACGGCAGCATCGGCAAGACCCGCCACCTGCAGCCCATCGAACGGTTCGGCTGGGACCTGGGGCCAGACGCGGACAATCCGGGCGAAGGGATCTGGATGCACCACCTGGGCAACGGCCGGGATATCGGGCTCTATGAGAAGTACATGACCGAATTCCTGAGGCTGGCCAGGGAGAAGGACAGGCCCTTCTTGCTCATGCTCAACACCCACGAACCCCACAAACCCTTCTACGGTGACGGGGGCGAGGATTTCGACTATCCCGTCAGCCGCGTGTACTCGCCCGAAGAGATCGAAGTTCCCGGATTCTTGCCGGACCTGCCCGAGGTGCGCGAGGAGCTCGCCAAGTACTTCACCAGCTCGCACCGCGCTGATGAGATCGTCGGCGCCGCTCTGAAGATTCTCGACGAGGAGGGCTTCCGGGAACACACGCTGGTGATGTTCATCAGCGACAACGGCAGCTCCTTCCCCTTCTCCAAGTCGAACGTGTATCTGAACAGCACCAAGACGCCCTGGATCATTCGCTGGCCCGGTGTAACAGCGCCGGGCAGCCTGGACACCACGCACTTCATTTCGGGCATCGATTACATGCCGACCATCCTCGAGGCGGCTGGTCTCGAGCAGGTTCCCGGCATGGACGGCAAGTCCTTCCTGCCGCTGCTCCGGGGCGGCGAACAAGGATGGCGCAGGTTTGTATTCACCGAGTACAACGAGACCTTTTACGAGCTCCCGCTACACATGCGGGCGATCCAGAACGAAGACTTCGGATACATCTACAACGCCTTCTATGGGCGTGAAAATGTGGAAATGGAGGGCTCAGACGGGCCTACCTGGGAAGCAATGGTCGAAGCGGGCAAAACGGACGCGGCCATCCAGGCGCGTGTCGACCTGTTCTACAACCGTGTTCCAGAAGAGCTGTACCACTACAAGACCGACCCTGACGGCCTGGTGAACCTGGTTGAAGAGCCGGCCTATGCGGACATCCTGGCGGGGCTGCGCCAGCAACTGGCCAACGAGATGTACACGACGAACGACTTCATGCTCGGACGTTTTGAAGAGACGTCCGGCATCAGGGGCGTGGAAATCGTGATCGGCTGTACCGACAAAAGCGACAGCAGCTTCAACCCCCGGGCCAACCGCCATGACCACAAACTGTGCTCAGGGGATCATTCGTAATTATGATTGATGAGAGGCAGCCGATAGGCGCGCTACCGCGCAACAACACCCCTGAGCGGGTGCTTGCCCGTGCGCTCCTGCATGTGCTCTCGGACATGAAGGCGCGCGGCGAGGACGACCCGGAGCATCTCGAGGAAGCCAACGCTTTCGCGATCTTCATGGCGGAGCACTCGGAATGGCTGGAATCCTCGTCCGAGGAAGAAGACAACTGAGCTCAACGCGCGGCATTTGCATCGCGCTCAGCGTCACTGGAGTTACGCAGGGAACGGACGAATCAGCCAGGGAGGGCCGCGAGGCTCTACCTAGTTGTCTTCCTTCACATCCTCCAGCCGGATTCCCCGTCCCTCGGACAGGCTCTGCCTGGCAGCCTCGATTCTCTGGAGAAAGCGCGGATCGTGCTCCAGGCGGTACTCGAACCACTCGTCCTCGGACGCGAAACCCACTAGCACCCCAGCAGGCTTACCGTGGCGGGTGATGATGACATCTTCCTTTTCAGCCATTCGCAGTACGCGCGAGAGATCGTCCTTTACTTTCGATAGCGCAATCCTCTTCATGGCGTCTCTCCCAACCGCTCGAGCCACTCAGCCGCGCCCGCGTAGATCTTCAACCGCCTCCGGCGCGAGTAGGATCTCAAATCTCATTTTGGCTATATTCTAGCTAGAATATGGCTAGAGAGAAAGGGGAATGAGTTGAGGGCATGACGATGCCTACTTCCAGACTTCGCCGTTGCCCCCAGTAGAATGAGACGGCCACGCTCAACTCGTTGCCCGTGATCTGGAGGGAGTAGGCGGACGTGGGGAGCGGCCTCACGGCGCAGACATCGAATCCGCCGCTACCCCTTCCCGCGTGATCTTCACCGCTGATCCGGAAGACGTGGTGGTCCCTCGTGTCCCCGAGGTGGCAGTTCAGCTCCGCCACCAGCCGCAGGGGCCGGCGAGGAAGATTTTGGCTACGCCGTATCGATGTAACGATGATTGCAGTGGTCGTCCCCCTGCATCAGCGTCTTGTCCCGCTCCATGATGAAGTCGGGATTGAAGGCTGTGGGCCAGTGGTAATCCATGTTGCACATGGCGGCATTCCCGATCTCGCCGTCGAGTCCTGCCTCGCGGAAGGCGGCGGCCCACACGCACTCCTTGACGCGCAGCTCGAAGACCTTTTCCGAATCCTCGACGATCTCGTGGGTCAGGGCCGCCTCGTACCGCGGCGGCCTGAAGGTGGCCACAAAGGTCTGAAACTCCCCATCGGGTGACCTCCGTCGTTGGTTCTCTCCGGCCCGCCTCCCGGTGTTGGCCGAGTT
>JAUWTE010000443.1 GCA_030609765.1 Acidobacteriota bacterium | reverse complement strand
GCATGGCTTCTGATCTTGGGGCATCTTGGATGGGAAGCCCCCGATCCGGAGTCACCACCGATGAAGTATCCGAAGTCGAACCTTCGCTGGACAACGAGTTGAGGTACAGCTGGCGAGCAAGATCCTCAACACGATGACCAGTCTCGGGATGCCTAACAGCTACCGAGTGGCGTGAGCCCCGCTCGGGGGAGGGGGAGATCTGTCCTGAACTCGGAGCCATGCACCAACGCCCCGTCGAGTCATGGGGTGGTTGGTCATGTCCACAGCGTGCAGATTGGTGCGGCGATGATCCGCTCATCGATCCGCCACACTCTCGGGCCGGTGTGCAGCAGCACGCCGACCAGGAAGCGGTCGCCGAGGCGTTCGCGCAGCCAGCGCAAGTGCCTCGACGCCTCCCGCCCCGGTGCCGCGTCCGCCTTCACTTCCACGGCCAGCACCTTGCCTCCCCCCAGCTCGGCGATCAGGTCGATCTCGTGCCTTCCTTGCTCTTGCCGCAAGTGATAGAGCCGGGGCCGCACGGAGCAGATCGGTAGCTCGGCGCGGAGCTGCGCGGCGACAAAGGTCTCGAGCATGCGCCCGAGAAGGTGGCCGTCGCTGAGCACGCCCCTGGGATCCAATCGCAGTACGCCCGCGACCAATCCGGGGTCCACCAAGTAGCGTTTCGGGGAGCGCACGAGCCGTTTCAGTCGATTGGATGTCCAGGCTGGTACGGCCTCCAGCACCAGGAGGTTGCGAAGGAGCCGCTCGTAGGCGATCGCCGTCTTCCGGTTGATGCCCGCCGCGTCGTACAGCGTCTTGTCGTCGACCACGCCCGCGGTGTTGAGCGCCAGCGCTTCGAAATACCGTCGTAGTCGTTCCGGGTCGCGCCTGCCGCCGATCAACCCGGCGTCGCGGGTGAGGAGCTGATCGACATAGCTGTCGAGCCAACGTTCGCGAGTCGACCCGGAAAGGTGAAGCGCGGGCTCGGGGAACCCACTGCGAAGGGCCAGCTCTACATAGTCACGGAGGTCCGGTGCGCCGCGAGGCGCCTCGATGGCATCAGCTTGGTGGGCCAGTCGATCCAGGAACGGGCTTAAACCAAGCGCCTTATCGATCTCGCGCACCGTGAGGCCAAACATCGGAACGCGCACGACCCTGCCCGTCCCCGGCCAAGTCTGGGCGTCGAGATCGGCCCGAGCCGAACCGGTAAGGATGTACCGCCCGGCGTGGGGCTCTGAGTCGACCGCACGCTTGACCGCCCCGAGGACCGTGGGAACCGCTTGCCATTCGTCCAACAGAACCGGCTCATCCAGGCCCCGTAGCGCAGCATCGGGGTCGGCCCGGAATGCCGCGGCCTCCGCCTCGCGGTCGAGACGGACTACGGTGCGCGCTTGCCGTAACGCGGTGGTCGTCTTGCCGGTGCCCCTCGGCCCGGTGAGCAGAATCGCGGGGAGCTCGCGGAGCAGCGTCTCGATGAGGTCGTCGATGTGTCTTGAGACATATTCTCGCAACATGACGCGGACAGTATCACTTTGCCGCACCATTCACTACCTATTTCACGCACCAAATGCTACTGATATTCCTCCTTCCGGCGTTGGTGCATGGCTCCGATCTTGGCTACATGATAGGGGTACAACGTCCCCGACCCGGAGTCACCAAGAGGTGGACCCCGGATTTTGGACAGCCTGGTAAGGTGGAATCCAGACCGAGGAGAAGGAGGTTGAGCGGAGCGAGCCCGGAGGAACAGGGGGATGGCAGCGGCTGCAGAAGCACTCGGAGCAGAAGCAGATGCCGGCGCTTTCGGCCTCGATCAGGCGGTTCCGGCGGGACTGCGCAGGGCCTCACGGCCGGCCACGAACGCGGCCTGGTTCAGGCTCAAGAAGCGCTCAGGAATGCGCTGATCAATCGTCTGCTCCCAGATCTCGCTCGGAATCTCGAGCTTTTCGGCCAGCGCCCCCAGCAGCACCACGTTGGCAGCCCGATGGTTGCCCAGCTCAATGGCGAGCTCGGTCGCCGCCACGGCAACCACATCGAAGCCCTTGCCGGAGAGGAAATCGACGGCGTCGTCGGGGTAGGGTCGCTGATCGGCAATGCGAACCGGCTCCACCGTATGCTCGTTGATGATCACCGAGCCCCCCGGCTTCAAGTAGTGCGCGTAGCGCAGTGCCTCGAGCTTCTCCAGAGCCAGCAGGTAGTCGACGGTTGCCAGCGGCGCCATGGGAGAGTGGACCTGGTCGCCGAAGCGGACATGGCTGAAGACCGCCCCGCCCCGTGGCGCGACCCCGTGAAACTCGCCCTGCTTGACGTCCTCACCCGCCGCCATGGCGGCGAGGGCCAACAACTCGCTGACCAGGACAACTCCCTGGCCACCAACACCGGCGATCAAAACGCTCGTCACTGGCATCCTAGTGTCCCTCCGTCCTGACGATCGCCTCGACCGGGCACAGCTGGGCACACATCGAACATCCGGCGCACTCCCACTCGCGAATGTGGGGATAGTCATCCTCCCAAACCAGGGCCGGACAGCCCGACTCGAAACACAGCTCGCAGAGGATGCACTCATCGGTCTCGACGTGAAAGGTGTCATGCGGCCCCGTCTTCTCGGCCGGCAGCAGCCGGCAGGCGCGCCGGGCGATGATCACCGCTGGGCCCGGATGCTCGAGTCCCGCCACAATGGCGCTCTCGGTTGCTTCGAGGTCCCAAGGGTCGACCACCTTCACGTGCTCGACGCCAATCGCCTTCAGCATGGCCTCGTAGTCCACCGTTGGGGCCGGGTCGCCCTCCACCGTGTGCCCCGTTCCCGGGTGATCCTGATGGCCGGTCATGCCGGTGGTGCCGTTGTCGAGCAGGATGGTCGTGGTGGGCACCTTGTTGTAGACGGCACTCATCAGGCCCGGGAAGCCGCTGTGCAGGAAGGTCGAGTCGCCGATTACCGCCACGACCTTCTTCTCTCCGGCCTTGTTGAATCCGGTGGCGTTGCCGATGCTCGCTCCCATGCAGAAGGTGGTGTGAATCGCCTCATAGGGAGGCAGGCATCCGAGGGTGTAGCAGCCGATGTCGCCGGTCACCAGGGCGCCCAGCTTCTGCAATGTGCCGAACACGCCGCGGTGAGCG
Organism: Acidobacteriota bacterium; assembly: GCA_030609765.1. Lineage (GTDB taxonomy): Bacteria > Acidobacteriota > UBA890 > UBA890 > UBA890 > CALAKE01. The sequence continues at coordinate 484 of JAUWTE010000443.1, read as the reverse complement.
CAGCCGGCGCACAGCACCGGCGGACGCGGCAGAATCACTGCCTCGCCCGTGAAGTCGGAGGGTACGGGCGTTCCGTTGAGCCCGGCGGCAACCAGGTCGGCACTGAGCTCGCCGATGTTGGTGAAGAGCTCCTTGCCGACCAAGTTGGTGATGCCGAAGCCGGCCATCTCCTGCTCGATGAAGCCCTCGCTCTCTTCCACGACGATCACCCGATCGAAGCGCTCGCAGAACTCGCGGAGCTTTCTCTCGGGCAAGGGATAGAGCATGCCGAGCTTGAAGACCGTCGCATCCGGGTGAACTTCCTTGACGTACTGGTAGGGAATGCCGTGGGTGACGATGCCGATTTCCAGGTCTCCTTCCTCGATGACGTTGCCCTCGAAGGTTTCCGCGAACTCACGCAGTTGGTTGAGCTTCTCCTCGAGCTCGGGGCGACGGAAGCGGGCATAGACCGGAATCGCGTACTGGCTCACCTTGCGCGAGAAGG
>JAUWTE010000376.1 GCA_030609765.1 Acidobacteriota bacterium | reverse complement strand
GTCGCGCATCATCCTTCCCGTGATTCCCGCACGAGAGGACTGAGGCGTTTCAGTGATCGACCGGGAGGTTTTTCGACTTAATAGCGGGTTTTCTGATGACCAGGGAGGTCAGCCGATGTCCGAGCATCTAGCCCGGAATTCTCAGCGGTTCGCTGCGCCGCGAGCGCGATCAGCCGTGCACAGGCTGTACTTCATCGAGAAGCTTCCGCGCCCTCACCCACGACCGTGGTGAGTGGGCGCCGGGGCCACGAGGACGAAAGGACGCAGACAATGAATCGCAGCGGAAACAGCGACAAGCCGCAGGGGAAAAGTCTGACCCGACGGAGCTTCGTGGCCGGCTCGGCGGCGGCGGCAGGATTGACCATTGTTCCTCGTACGGTTCTGGGCGGGCTCGCGCGCCCGGCGCCGTCGGAGAGGGTCAATCTCGCCGTCATCGGCACCGGCGACATGGGCATGGGCGACCTCAACAACCTGATACGCCTCGATGACGTCGAGGTGGTGGCCGTGTGCGATGTCGCCAAGGTCGTCGACTACAGCCGGCAGGAATTCGGCGGTACCGCGGGACGGGACTTCGCCCTCGAGACCGTCAAGCGATACAACGCGGAACGAGCGAAGTCGGGGAGCAGCAGTGGCTGCACCGGCTACGAAGATTTTCGCGAGATGTTCGAGAGGGAGAGCGACATCGACGCTGTCGTCGTAGCCACGCCCGATCACGTTCACGCGGCGGCCTGCATGGCGGCCATCAGCCGCGGCAAGCACGTTTACTGTGAAAAGCCCCTGACCCACTCGGTCTATGAGACCCGACTCGTCACCGAGGCGGCCCGCAATGCGGGCGTGGCGACCCAGATGGGCAACCAGGGCAACTCCGGGGAGTGCATGCGCTTGGCCGTGGAGTGGATCCGTGACGGGGCAATCGGTCCCGTGCGCGAGGTTCACGCCTATTCGAGTAGCGGCAAGCTGGCGTGGACGGACCTCACGGCCAGGCCCGAGGGAGCTCAGCCGATTCCAGAAGGGTTGAACTGGGACCTCTGGCTCGGTCCTGCGCCCGAGCGGCCCTATCATTCCGAATACGCGCCCTACAACTGGCGCGCCTGGTGGGATTTCGGCACCGGTGCCATCGGTGACATGGCCTGCCACAACATCGATCCTGCTTTCTGGGCCCTCGACCTCGGAGCCCCCTCCACCGTCGAGGCCAGCGCTACCGAGTTCAGCGACGATACGGTGCCGGCGGGCGGCATCTACACCTACGAGTTCCCCGCCCGCGGCGATATGCCTCCCGTAATCCTGAAATGGTACGACGGTGGAATCTTGCCGCCGCGACCGGAAGGGCTCGAAGAGGGCCGCAGATTCGGCGGAGACGGCATCTATTTCGTCGGCGACGACGGCGTGCTGCTGATGGGCGGCTGGGCCGAATCGCCCCGGCTCATTCCCGAGTCCAGGATGCGGGCCTACGAGCGACCGCCCAAGACGATCCCCCGAGTGGATGGCCACCATAGCGATTGGATCGACGCTTGTAGGGGTGGCGACCCCACCAGTTCCAATTTCGACTATGCCGGGCCGCTGACGGAACTGGTGCTGCTGGGCAACGTCGCCCTGCGCACAGGCAAGAGGCTGCACTGGGACAGTGAGAACCTGAAGGCCACCAATGCGCCTGAGGCGGATGAGTACATCAAGCCCGCGTTCAGAGACGGCTACGGTCTGTAGAAAGACCAGGATCTGCGAACAAAGTGCAGGATCTGAGACTCACGTGAGGGGGTTGATGCTGTGGCGGAATCCCTCACGCAACCACTGGAGAAAAGTCATGAAGTCGAGAGCTACCCGGCTGTTCGCGCTGTCAGCACTCGTCTGTACCGCGGGCCTGATCGGCTGTTCCTCCGACACCTCCTCGCAGGATTCAGGAGATGACGCCGCTCTGGAATCCGTGGCCGAGTTGGCATTCACCAAGCACGTGGACGTTTTCGGTGTGCCCATCATCGCCACCAACACCACCGGCGACGACAAGCTCATGCATGCCGCCGGTGTTCTGGCCCAGTTCCTCGACAACGACGAGGACGGCGAGCCCGACAACCCTCTGATCCTGCAGGGACTTCTCGACGCCAACGGCGCCATCGTCATGACGAAGACCGGCGGAGAAACGCGGGGCATGCCGAGAGGTTCTCGCCCACGCGGCCAGGGTTTGTACGACGAAGAGACTCACCCTGACGGCAAGGAGCAGGGCATCTTCGACGGGGCATTAGAGGAGATTCTGCACCTCGTGACCGACCACGGCTGGGGCGGCGCCTACCCCGAGATCTTCGGTCGCGTCCCGGGCACCGAGATCACCGCGGCGATGGACATCGCTCGAGGCGGTCAGTTCGATGGGCCCCCGCCGGAGTATCCCGAGGGGGCCTGGTATACGTACGACGATGAAACCTGCGACTACGACTGCATGACCTCGGAGTACATCTACTGGACCTTCACCTCGCTGCTCGGCGCGCAGGACTACCCCGGGCGTCTCGACCAGATCGGACATGAGTGGAGGCTCAATACACCGGAATTGCTCGAGGAAGGCGACCCGGCCGCATTCGCCATCCTCTCCCGCCCGGAGTACAACCTGCCGACTGTCGCCCCAGACGGGAACTACACCGGCATGGAGCTGACGATCGAGCCGTATCGCCACGAGTAGGCGAGGTCTCCCGAGTGTAGCCGCCGCTGACGACTCTGGTAGCTTCGCTGATTTCCGGGGCGATTTCAGGACGGCGATGCGTTAGGTTCAATCCAGGCCTGTAGTTCGCTCCGATCACGGCAGGAAATAATGACCTGGGTGGTGCGAATGTCCGTCTGGCGAACCGTAGTTGCCCTCGCTGCCGTTGTCGTTCTTCTCGTGCCTCTCACCAGCTGCGACGACGACCCAGCAAGCCCGAACCAGCTCTACTCTGTGACCTACTCTCTGACCATCCATCGGAGTCGGAGCACGGTCACGGTGCTCACTTACAAAGACCAGTCAGGGACCGTTACCGTCAACAATCCTGCGAGTGGATGGTCGATTCAGGTGGCAGTGTCAGGCGGAACCACCGTCGGCATGACTGCGCAGGGGACGGTCGACCGAGGCAGCATTGAAATCCACCTGAACGCTACGGATAGCGGTGGCGCTCCGGTATACACCGGGCAGGATTCCTGCGCGTCTGAGGGTGGAGCCGTGCCCTGCAACCTCGCAAGTCCCGATTCGACGTTCCCGAGCTAGGCCGGAAGTCCGGAGAGAAGCTCGCCGGATAAATCGGCCAGGTTCACGAGCTCCGGCACCGCGCCAAACGTCCAATGCGCCCTCCTTCGATCTCTCTTTCTGTCTACTCATCGATCCAGCGGATGGAATCGGGCTCCGTGCGGCTGCACTCGATGCTCTCGCTCATGCCGCTGGCAAGCCCTGAGCAGGCAATGGTCGCGGCGGAACCGAGGGCTTCCTCGCGTGTCGCCCCAGCCGCTATGCCGCATCCCGATCTGCCGTTGTAGGTAATGCAGCTTTCGACAGTGAATGCCTGCAAGTCCATGGTGCTGTAAACGATTGCCGCCAGTGCCGCTGCGACGAACGCCACCACTAGGATGACAAGAATGACTCTTGATTTCTGCATGATTGCTCTCCCGTTACGGAATCACTTTAGCAGCCGGAGGGGAGCCCCTGGGGGGTAGGAATTCTCGGCAACCGGTCAGGCCAGGGTGTCGGCGATTTCGAGATCCGACCCCCTGGCGATCTCTTCGAAGTCACGATCACGGTGCAGCAACGGAGTTCCTGCCTCGATGGCACACGCCGCGATCATGCAGTCGACCGATCGACGGATCGTCACGCCCCGCCTGCGTGCGGATCGATAGATGTGCGCAGCGAGCAGGTGGGCGCTTCGGCGAGTGGGCAGATATATGAGATCGGAGAGAAGGTGCTCGGTGCGCCGGGCCTGATTCTCACCCCGTATGCCTTGCAGGACCTCGGTCAGGACGATTCCGCATGTACAGATGTTCTCTTCCTCTTCAATAAGTCGCGCCAGGAAGGCAGCTTGGGCGGAGCTGTGTCCGTGCAGGAAATCGATCCAAACGCTCGTGTCGACCAGGATCATCGGAATCGGCGGGCCTGGCGCATCTCGTCGAGGTCACCCTCCCATTCGATCTGGCCGCGCAGTTCGAGAAGCTCGCGCTGGCG
>JAUWTE010000336.1 GCA_030609765.1 Acidobacteriota bacterium | reverse complement strand
TTCGCCACCTACCTGACCGCCCAGGGAGTGCCCGAGTACTGGCCGGAAGCCGACGACACGGAGGCCTCCGAGGCCAACGATTATTTGGAAGCGGCCCGCGCCGAGGGCGAGGGCGCGATGATGCGCCACGGTGACTACTACGAGCAGGGCTATGGAATCGCCTCGTACGCCAAGCCCGCCTCCATGCTGGTCATGCTGCGCAATTTCCTCGGAGAAGAGGTCTTCGAGGGTGCGCTGCGGGCCTACTTCGACGAGTGGATGTTCAAGCACCCGACGCCCTGGGATTTCTTCAGCACGCTGGAACGCGCCGCCGGCACCGATCTCGATTGGTTGTGGAGCTCCTGGTACTACGAGACCTGGACCTTGGATCAGGCGGTGGCTGGAGTCACGGCAGGCCCTGACGGACCCGTGATCACCATCGAGGATCTCGGGTTTGCGCCCATGCCGGCGCTGGTGCGAATCGAGACCAGCGATGGCGGCACGATCGAGCGTACGGTGCCGGTATCCCACTGGCTCACCGGGGCGACGAGCTACGAGATCGAGCTGCCGGATTCCGTCGGAGAGGTTCAGGCGGTCCGCATCGACCCCGAGATGCTCTTCCCCGACCTCGACCGTAACAACAACGTCTGGCCGCGCCAGGAAGAGACGGAGGGCTAGCGGCGAGCATGCGGAAACCACATGGGGTACGCAACAAGATCGGACTCGTTGGCGTACCCCTGGCTGTGCTCTCACTGCTTCTGTTCGTGGACCTGTCGCCGGGCCATCCGGAAATCACGCGGATGGCCGCCGTCGCGCTTCTGATGGCCGGCTGGTGGATCACGGAAGCCATCCCGATCCCCGCCACAGCACTCTTGCCTGTGGCGCTGTTTCCCCTGCTCGGTATCCTCGACGGCAAGCAGACCGCCTCCTACTACTTCAACGACACTATCTTTCTGTTCATCGGCGGCTTCATCTTCGCCCTCGCGATGCAGAAGTGGGACCTGCATCGCCGCATCGCTCTGAACATCATTCTGGTATTGGGAACCGGGCCGATGCGGCTGATGCTGGGGTTCATGGTGGCGACCTGGTTCCTGTCCATGTGGATCTCCAACACCGCCACGACGATGATGATGATCCCCATGGCAATGGCGATCATCGTGCAATTCAAGGAGCATTTCGGGAAGGAGAAGGTTCGGACGTATGCGGTGGGCCTCCTGCTCGGCGTCGCCTACGCGGCATCCATCGGCGGCATCGCCACACTGATCGGAACTCCACCCAACCTGTCGTTCAGGCGCATCCTGACCATCGTTTTCCCCGAGGCGCCGCAAATCTCCTTTGCCACATGGTTCATATTTGCCCTTCCCCTCTCGACGGTCTTCCTGTTTGTTTGCTGGGGGGTCCTCGGATTTCTGTTCGCCCGCAACCCCGGCTTCCACGGCCACCAGAGCGAGTTCTTCCGCGACGAATACGAGAAGCTCGGCAAACCGAGCCCGGAGGAGAAGAGAATCCTCGTACTGTTTTCCCTGCTCGTTTTTCTGTGGATGTTCCGGCAGGACCTTTTGGTGATCCCGGGGTGGTCCCGCCTGCTTCCCAACCCCGAGTTCGCCCACGATGGCACCGTGGCCATCCTCATTGCGCTGATTCTGTTCCTCACCCCCTCCCGCTCCCGCCCGGGCGAGCGCCTGATGGACTGGGAGACAGCCGTGAAGCTCAAGTGGGGAATCGTTCTTCTTTTCGGTGGTGGATTCGCGTTGGCGGCCGGCTTTGCGGGCTCGGGGCTGTCGGCGTATCTCGGCGATCAACTCGTGGCGTTCGGCGACCTACCGCCCATCGCCTTGGTGGCAACCATCTGCATGATGCTCACCTTCCTTACTGAGCTGACCTCGAACACCGCCACCGCTGAGATGGTCCTCCCCGTGCTCGGCTCGCTGGGCGTGGCTATTCAGGTGAACCCTCTCCTCCTGATGGTGCCGGCGACTCTCAGCGCCTCGTGCGCATTCATGCTGCCGGTGGCGACACCCCCGAACGCGATTGTTTTCGGCACGGGCGAGGTGACCATTCAAGACATGGTGCGCGGCGGAATCATCCTGAACCTCATCGGTGTCGTCCTGATCACCGCGGCGATCTACCTGATCGGGATACCCGTTCTCGGCATCGACCTGAGCACCATGCCCGCCTGGGCGGTGCACTAGGAAGCAAGCGGTAGCCTGAGCCGCGCTCGCCGCCTGCCAGCGGTCCAGTCGTCTCCTGTCTAGCAGGCCGAGCGTGCCTGCCTGCGGACTGCCAGGGCCATGCTCAGCGGAATGGCCATGAGGAGCAGTGGGAAGTAGCTGACGCCCGGCAACCAGAGCCCCGGAATCATGAGCATGGCGAGGAAGACCATCAGCGAGGGCCCCATCGCCACCAGAAGGCCGAGCAGGATCCAGCCCATCCCCGAGGCCCACAGCTCCCGCATCGGGATCTTCAGGAGCGAGTACCCCACCGCCACCAAGGTGAGCGCGCCATAGGCCAGCAGCAGCATCATGCCGGCTCCCCCGAAGGTGTGGTAGAGGCGGGGGTGGAACACGAGCTCGAGAACGAGGCATCCGACGAACAGTACCCAGGGTCCAAAGATGAGCCACTGGCTGACACGTTTAACACCAATCGGCTTGGGATCGGGGAACCTCAAGAAGAACTGCAGCATGAGCACCACGAGAAGAAACATGGAGGCAACCTGGACGTGGGAGGCAATGCCATCCCAGGTGCCCAGGTAGGGCCCCATACCGAAGGTCGCCAGTCCCGCCACCAGCCCGATCCGTGCCAGCGCCAGAGCGTGCGGTGTTCTCACCGTCACAATCGGCCAGAGGCAGAAGAGCAGGAATGCCAATCCGATAACCGCCACCCCGAGGCGCAGGTTGATAACGCCCAGCGGCGTCGGGCCGTACACGAGGTCGAGCGAGACAATCTCCCCATCACGTCTCACCACCATGTTCAGCGACTCCCCCGCCCCCGGCGACAGTGCGCGCGGCCAACGCGAATAGAGGGGAAGGTCCTCCACCGCAGATCCTTCAACCCTGACGACTCGATCTCCCAAGAGCAGGCCCGCCTTCTCCGCGGCCCCGTTCGGCTCGACGAAATTGACCACATAGTCGGGCATGTATGTGAAACCGCCCCTGCCCTGCTGTAGTCGATCGAAAAAGCCGAAGCTCCCCCATGCGATGAGCACCAGGCCCGCGGCCATCAGAAGCGCGACGCGACGATTGGAAATCGATGATTCCATTGCACACCTCGTGGCAGCCTGGCGGACGGCCCTAGGGGAATTCCAACACGCGTCCCGGTCAGTCAACAAGGGCAACCGCGACGTGCCTCTGAGCAACGCTCCCTCCATTCAGGCCGTGTTCCGGTCTCAGGAGGTCCGTGGCGGCGCAAAGCGTCGTAGGCGCAGGCTGTTGGTGACCACAAAGATGCTCGAGACGCTCATTGCCGCCGCTGCCAACATCGGGCTGAGCAATACGCCGAGAATCGGATACAGGATGCCGGCGGCCACAGGAATTAGCGCCACGTTGTAGGCGTAGGCCCAGAAGAAGTTGCCGAGAATGGTGCGATACGTCCGCCGGGCCAGGGCCGCCGCGTTGACGATGCCGCGCAGGTCACCCGACATCAGGATGACGTCGCCCGCCTCGATAGCGATGTCGGTACCCGTGCCGATGGCGACTCCCACGTCGGCCTGAGCCAGAGCTGGAGCGTCGTTGATGCCGTCACCGACGAAGCCGACGCGACGCCCCTCCTTCTGCAGCCGCTTCACCTCATCGGCCTTCTCCCCGGGCAGCACCTCGGCCAGTACCTGATCGATGCCGGCCTCGGCCGCGATGGCTCGTGCGGTGCGCTCATTGTCACCGGTCACCATGGCAATATCCATTCCCAGGTTGCGGAGCTGTTCCACCGCCTCGCGACTGCCCTCCTTCAACGGATCGGCCACGGCCAGAACGGCGACCGGAGCCCCGTCGATCGCGGCGTAGAGCGGGGTCTTGGCTTCATCGGCCAGAGCCAAGCCTCGATCCAGCAATGGTCCGAGCTCCAGGCCGAGACGCTCCATATAGCGGTCGGCCCCCACCTGGACGAGGCGCCCGTCCACATCGGCCCTGAGCCCGAACCCGGGCTCGGCCTCGAAGGCGCTCACACTGCCCATCTCGAGTCCACGCTCCCGGGCCGCAGTGACAATCGCCTGGGCAATGGGATGCTCGCTCTGGGTCTCGGCCGCCGCCACCAGCGCGAGAGCCGCATCCTCTGAGTAGCCGGCATGCTCTCCAATCAACCCAATGTCGGTGAGCTCGGGCCGCCCCTTTGTGAGGGTTCCCGTCTTGTCGAGCACCATGATGTCGAGTCTCGCCATGAGCTCGAGCGCCGTCCCCTGACGGAAGAGCGTCCCCATCTCGGCTGCCCTGCCCGTACCCACCATGATCGCAGTGGGTGTCGCCAGGCCCATGGCGCAGGGGCAGGCAATCACCAACACGCTGACCGCGGCGACGAAGGCATAGCTCAGGGCCGGACTCGGTCCCGTCAGAAGCCAG
>JAUWTE010000138.1 GCA_030609765.1 Acidobacteriota bacterium | reverse complement strand
CGGCGCATCCAGGAGCAAGTTGCCGACGAGACAGGGGTCAGATGAGCCGTGACAATGAACAATTCTCTAGCAGGCCGTGGCGTAACCAGACCCATCACACCTTCACTACGGCCTGCTTAGTTGATTGAAGGCACCAGCCTTCTCGCCCAGCTGCTCCTGCTCGATAGCTAGCAGGAGGGTTTATCGGAGCCTCGAGGAATTTTACGTTAATCCCGGAAAAACTCAGTAGTGTTCGTTTTGCCAGTGTAGAGGTGACGTTCGTGGGACCAATCTGTCCACGGGCCAGCGCTCCAACTCAGGAGCGCAGGAACTGCCCGGGGGCGTTAGAGTAGGCGCACCTCTCGGCTTGCACGTGCGCCGGGTGGGATCAGTCACTGATGAATGGCAGGCAGCCCCAAACGAGTCGGGAAGGAAGCCCTACGGAGGAGCCTCTGTACCACTCTCTCTTTACCCACTCGTCGGACTCCGAGCGCTTCCTTGTCGACCTGACCGATTCCCTGGCCGACGCTGTTGTTGTCTTCTCGGTGCCGGACTTGTGCATCGAGTACGCCAACAAAGCGTTCACCGAGATCCTCGGATACGAGGTCGATGAGACGGTGGGCATGGGGGCAGCCTCACTGTTCCCGGATCCGACGCGCTACCTCGTCTTCCAGGAACGACTCGATCTCGCCCTCGAGGATGGCAGGGTGCGCTTCCGCTCGGAGCAAGCACTCAACAAGAAGGACGGCGGCAAAGTATGGACGGAGATCGTCGCCACGATCATCGACCGTGATGGCGAGATCAGCAGCCTCGTCGGCGTCATCCGCGACATCACGGACAGGAAGCTTGCCGAGGAGGCCCTCATCCGCAGCCAGGCTCGCCTCGAGCTTCTGAACAGTATTCTGGCGGGCATGAAAGCGGGATCTTCCGTTGAAGAGATGATCGAGCTCACGCTCGACCGTCTTCAGGAGCACTTCGCTGATACTCGTGCCATCTGTGCGCGGGTCTCCGAGGAAGACACCCTGGAGGTCGTTTGCTCGAGGGAGCCCCCTGGGTGGCCCTCCCTTGCCGGCAAAGCGGTGGAATTGAGCGATGTGCCCGACTGGGTCGGGGAGCTGAATGGTGGCAGGCCCCTTATCGTGGCCGACCTGGCAGCCGAGGAAAGCGCTGCGGAGCGGGGGGTCTTCTCTGCCGCTGGAGCCGTCTCTCTACTGGAAATGCCGCTCTATTCCTCGAATGATCTTGCCGGCGTGCTGGCACTGCACGCCTTCGCGCCCAGGAAATGGGGCATTCACGAGATCGATACTCTCTCCGAAGTGGCCGCCCATCTCTCGATTGCATTGAGGGACACCCGGGCGGAAGAGGAACGGCGACAGCTCGAGGATCAGCTTCGGCAATCTCAGAAGATGGAGGCGGTCGGCCGGCTCGCTGGTGGCGTTGCCCATGACTTCAACAACTTGCTGACGGGAATCACCGGCTATACCGAGCTCGCCCTGAGCCAGGTCGATGACGAGAACGTCTGCAACGATCTCAGGAGCATACGCGAGTTCAGCGATCGTGCCGCCCAGCTCACCCAGCAACTCCTCGCCTTCAGTCGCCGGCAGCCCCTGGAACCGGTGAACCTCGACCTGAACAAGCTGATCCACAATACAACCGGCATGCTGGCGCGCCTTATTGGAGAGGACATCGAGCTCGAGTTTTCGCCGGGGGCAGACCCGGCGGTTGTGGAGGCGGACACCGGCCAGATCGAACAGGTATTGATGAACCTGGCAGTGAACTCTCGCGACGCCATGCCAAACGGTGGCAGGCTCCTCATCGAGACGCAGGACATAGTGCTCGATCAGGTCTACGCCGACCGGCATGCGGGCGTCAGTCCTGGTTGCTACGTGATGGTGGCTGTCACAGATACCGGTCAGGGCATGGACAAGAGTAGCCAGGAGCGCATCTTCGAGCCCTTCTTCACGACCAAGGAGCGTGGCAAGGGAACCGGGCTCGGTTTGTCCACGGTATACGGCATCGTGAAGCAACACGGTGGCAACATCTGGGTCTACAGCGAGCCGGACTACGGGACGACCTTCAAGATCTACCTTCCCAGCCTGGAGCAGATGGCAGAGGAGATGGAAATTGGCAGGCAGCCCACCGTCGATCTGCAGGGCAACGAAACGATCCTCCTTGTCGAAGACGAGGTCGCCGTGGGGAGCGCGATCATACGTGCCCTGGAGAGCTACGGATATCGAGTGCTCTCGGCCGCTCGTCCCGAGCTGGCGATGCAAGTTTTCTCGGAGAATCGCGATGAAATCGATTTGCTGCTCGCAGACGTGATTCTTCCGGGTGGCGATGGCCGGCAGCTGTACGAGGGCATGCTCGAGACGGTAGACGGGTTGCGCGTGCTCTTCATGTCCGGGTATACGGACAAGGCCTTGATGCACAACGTCGTCCTGGAGCCTGGCGTGCCCTTCATTCAGAAGCCCTTCACGCCTGCCCAGCTCGCGCGCAAGGTCAGGGCCGTCCTGGCGACGTAGCCAGACCCATCACACTTCCACCACGGCCTGCTTGGCTTCCCCCTGGCGCATTTGCGATCAGGGGGGTCGCGGGAGTAGCTTGAAGACAGGCTTTTCAGGTCAAAGCGCGATCAAGCCGGCACCGGCTGGTGCTGAACCGCGCGTTCCCAGGAAGAAAACAGAGCTCTTGTCGCCACTTATCCGATTCCACAAGCTGCCGAGTGCCACTCTGCTGGCAGCGCTGATCTGCTCTGCCTCCGTGGCCCCGAATCTTCTCGCGCAACAGCAGGGTGCGGTGTACCGGGCCGACGTCGACATGGTTCTTCTGAACGTGGCGGTGATCGACCCGGGTGGCCTTGAGGTGCCCGTGCTCGAGAAGGATGACTTCAGCGTCTACGACAATGGGATCCGGCAAGAGATCGTGCAGTTCTTGACCCCCGACGACTCGGCCCTCGACATAGCATTGCTTCTCGATTCGAGAACGAGCATGACACCTGTTGCGACGCGGGCTCGGCGTTCGGCTCTGACCTTTCTGTCGACACTCGACGTTGAAGATTGCGTGTATGTTCTGCCCTTCACCGAGGACGTCGACTCGGGTCGATGGGGCAGGGCCGGAGATCCGGTCCTGTGGTCGTACATAGAGAACATCGTCCCCTCTGGCGGCACCTCGCTCTACGACGCGCTGCTGGGTGGGATTGCCGTGCTCGAGAGAGCCGAGACAGAGGAGCTCATTGCGCTGGGCATGCGGCCGCAGAGTGAAGGGCGGGACGAAAGAGATGCAAGTGACGATGAACCGCCCGTGGCCTCTGACTCTATCCTCGAGGAGCGTGGCAGGGGAACTGGCGCCACCTCTCAGGATTCCGAGAACGCCACCCTGGGAGCCCCCCAGCGACGCCCCATCTCGTCTCAGCTAGGTGCTGCCGTCTTCGAGGTCGCCAGCGAGACGGAGGCGGTCTCGCAGCGCTGCGGTGGGCCCTTGCCAGTTCCTGACCCGAGTGACCCGCGCAGCGCCCGTCGGCGTGCGTTGGTGGTGCTCAGTGATGGCGCTGACGAAAACAGCAGGGCGTCTTTCGCGCAGGTTCTGACTGCCGCCCGTGCCACCAGTGTGCCGGTATTTCCCCTTGCACTCGGCTACGCCAACGAAGACCGGAGCTTGAAAGCGCGACTCGGCGAGCTCGCTCGTGCGACGGGGGGCAGGTTGATCGAGAGCGCCAGCCCCGACGCCTTGCAAGCCTCCTATGGGGAGATCGTGGAGCTCCTCAGGTCGTCGTATCTGCTCGGCTACTATCCCTCGGCTGCCGGAAGTCAGGCACTGCCAGAGCGCCGTTTGGCAGAACAAATCTCAGAGGGCGCCGCAATGGGATTACGTTGGCACGAGGTCAGGGTGGTCTTGAGGCGTCCCAATTTTCGCGCCTTGGTGCGGCCGGGATACTATCGATAGCAGGCCGTCAAAATTCAACTGCTATGCTTCGTTAGCAGGCTGATGAATATCGGTCTGTGTGAAACGAGCATGCGTCTGCAAGCTCGTATTCACGCCGTTGCCGACAGGAGCACGCCTTGCCCAAGTCACCCGACAACGAGGTTGGCATCCAGGGTCAGGAGCTCTCTGGTTCTGGGGAACGAGCCTATCTGCGTGCTCTGATCGAGTGCAATCCGCTGGCCCTCGTCATTCTGGATCCGCAGAGCAGGATCGTCGACTGTAACCCGGCCTTCGAAAACCTCTTTCAGTACTCGAGGGACGAGGTTGTGGGGAACAGCGTCGATGAGCTCATCGTCCCCGAGGATCAGCGCAGCGTCGCAATCCAGATGAGCGAGCAGGCGCGCGCCGGAGTTCTGGTCAAGGCTGAGCTCCAGCGCAAGCGCAAAGATGGGACGCGAGTCGATGTGTCGGTGCATGGTGTCGAGGTTGTCATCGATGGAAAGCAGGCTGGAATCTGTGCGGTCTATGAAGACATCGGGGAGCGCAAGAAGGCGGCCGAGGCGGTTGCCGACAGCGAGCTCAAGTACAGGACGCTCTTTAATCGCGTCATTGACCCTATCTTCATCTACGACCGAGAGACCAAGAAATTTCTCGACTGTAACGAAGCCGTCCCGCGGGTATACGGCTACTCCCGGGATGAGCTGCTCGCCATGAGTCCCTTCGACCTGCACCCACCCGAGGATCATGAGCACGTCAGGCGCAATATCGACGAGTCCAACATCGACCTGCCGCACGCCTATACCCATCTCACAAAAAATGGCAGGCGCATGGATGTGGAGATTCTTTCCGACGAAATCGACTACCTCGAGCGCCCGGCCTGGATCAGCATCGTTCGAGATGTTTCCGAGCAGAAGCAGTTCGAGGAAACGCTCAAACAGTCCAAGCTCGAGGCTGAATCGGCAATACGCGCGAAGTCCGAGTTTCTGGCCAATATGAGCCACGAGATCCGCACCCCGATGAATGCCATTCTGGGGATGACGCGATTGGTGCTCGACACCGAGCTCGACGAGGAGCAGCGCGAGTACCTACAGATCGTCAATGACTCGGGGCACAACCTGTTGTGGCTGCTCAACGACATCCTGGACTACTCGAAGATCGAGGCGGGCAAGCTCGACCTCGATCCGATCGACTTCAGCCTGCGCGATTGCCTGAACAATACGATGCGGGCGTTGATGTTCGAGGGCACGGAGAAGAGCCTCGAGCTTATTGTCGATGTGCCCGCCGATGTCCCGGATGCCCTGATCGGGGATCCCGGACGCGTGCGGCAAATCGTTACCAACCTCGTTGGTAACTCGATCAAGTTCACACCCGAGGGCGAGATCGTCGTTGCGGTGTCTGTTGAGTCACAAGACGATGAGGAAGCTCTGCTGCACTTCCGGGTGCGTGACACCGGCATCGGGATTTCCCCCGAGAAACAGGAGCTCATCTTCGAGAGCTTTTCCCAGGCGGATGCGTCGACGACGCGGGAGTATGGCGGCACCGGCCTCGGACTGACAATCACGGCACAGCTCGTCGCGATGATGGGGGGCTTCATCTGGGTAGAAAGCGAGATGGGGGAGGGGAGCACATTCCACTTCGACTGCCGGTTCGGTCTGCAGGAACATCCGGCGGGGGGCGTCAGCCCGGTCGATCGGGATGCGGTGCGGGGCATGAAGGTATTGGTTGTCGATGACAACGAGACCAACCGGCGCATTCTCGTCGAGATCCTGAGTAGTTGGGGCATGTCCGAAGTTGCCGTTGAGGATGCCGCGAGTGCAGTCGCTGACATGAGGCGAGCTCACCAGGAGGGGTGCCCATACGAGCTGGTTCTCACCGACGCCAACATGCCGAAGGTGAGTGGGTTCGGGTTGGTTGAGATGATTAACGAAGACACCGACCTGGCGGGTGTCACCGTCATGATGTTGAGCTCCGCCGGCCAGAGAGGCGATGGGGCTCGATGCCGAGATCTCTCCATCTCTGCCTACCTCCCGAGACCTGTGTCGCAATCCGAACTGTGGGACGCGATCGCGACTGTCCTCGCGAGTAAGTCCGGTTCGGACGGCGTGCCCTTACCGCTGGTAACTCGTCACTCGCTGCGTGAAGCGCGCAAGCAGCTTCATGTGTTGTTGGCCGATGACAACGTGGTCAATCAGCGGCTCGCTGTGCGTCTTCTGGAGAAGCGGGGGCACAGGGTCGAGGTGGCCGGCACAGGTGCCGAGGCGATCGATTTGCTCGACAGCAAAGGGCCGTTCGACCTGGTGATAATGGATGTGCAGATGCCTGACATGGACGGGCTCGAGGCGACACGAGCCATTCGTGACGCTGAAAGCGGGCGGCAACGCCATATCCCGATCATTGGCGTCACGGCTCATGCTCTCCAGGGGGACCGCGAACGATGCCTGGAGGCCGGGATGGACGACTACCTCTCCAAGCCCTTCCGTGCCAGGGAGCTGTTCGAGGCGGTGGAGAACATCTCAGCGAAGTCCGACTAGCAGCCCGGCGAGAAACCCCGGCTAGCCAGGCCTGAACCCCTCCGGCAAGGCATCTGAAAGGGCCTGCAGGGTTGGCTCGATCGGGTCGAGCATCTCACCAGGCAACGCCGCCGGATCCGGGTCCTTCAGTCCCGACGAGGTGATGATTGCCACCGCCGTCTGACCCGCGCGCAGGATCTGACGAGCTCCCCACAGCGCCAGCACCGATGAAGCCTCGGCGTAAATTCCAGACTCGGAGGCGAGCTCTCCCTTGAGGGGCAAAATCTCGGCTTCCGGCATCGCCAACGCGACGCCGCCAGAGGTCTGAATCGCTGTCAGTGCCTGCTCGCTGCTGCGGCTGGAGCCGACGTTATAGGCAACCGAGGGGGTCATGTGAACGGGCTCGAGATGATCTGCCCCGGCGGCCAAGCTGCTAGCCAAGGGGGCGGCGTCCGCGGGCTCGACTGCCACCATTCGCGGCAGCCGATCGATCAGGCCGAGCTGTTCGAGCTCTACGAACCCCTGCCATATTCCATACAGCCCGTCACCCATGGAGAGCGGCACCACGATCCAATCTGGTGCCGACACAGTGGAGTCCTCCACGATCTCGTAGGCGATCGTCTTGTAGCCGCTGATGCCGAAGAGATTGCTGCCATTGGGGGGATCGGCGAAGTTGGTCAGCGGATACCAGCCCCACTCTCCGACGGTCGCCCGCAACAGGTCCCAACGTGCGGAGGTTCCCGGGAGGGCAATCAACTCTGCTCCAACAGACTCGATGAAGCGTCGGGGTGGTTGAGGAACGCCCGACGTGGCGAAGATCACGCAGCGAAGCCCTGCCCGTGCCGCGTAGGCGGCAGCCGAGGCGCCGCCGTTGCCGCTCGACGATGCCGCCACGATTCCCGCTCCCTGGTACCGCGCCCGGCTCATTGCTGCCGCCATGAAGCGATCCTTGTAGCTCAAGGTGGGATTCAGGCTCTCGTCCTTGACCCAGAGCCCTGCGCTCTCCGGCAACCCGGGGAACCGGGGCAACTCGAACAGAGGCGTCCTTCCCTCGCCGAGCGTGACGCGTTCCTCCGGTGGCACGAGGGGCAGTCGCGGTCCGAAGCGCCAGATCCCGGAGCTCTCGCTCTCGGTCAGCGGCATACCCGGGGTTGTCGGCACAACCAGGGCAAAGTTGCTGCCGAGGCCACGCTCTCGGCAGCGAGGGCAGCCATCGAGTGGCGCCTCACCGGCTCGAATCTCGAGCTCACAGCG
>JAUWTE010000093.1 GCA_030609765.1 Acidobacteriota bacterium | reverse complement strand
CGTCTTCAATCAACTTGCGGTGTTCCGTCGTGTTCTCAAAAACGTTCAGTAGGGGGCTCACGCGCAGCGGGCTTGCGGCGCTGGTTGTCGTTATCGCGCTGTTGGCCGCCGGGCTGCCGGTGCTCGCCTACCAGGAGGCCCGGGGGCGGTTCAACCGTGACGATCCGATCTGGTTCGACCCCGACAAGCTCGACAACGAGCAGCCTGAGGAATATGGCGTACTGGCCTACTACGACGTCTATGAGAATCAATTCAACGACCGCGGCGACCCGAATGCGGGCCGGGCGGTGAACATCAACACCGTCGGCGAGATACCCGACTCGAGCTGGTTCACCAACCGTCTGGGTAGGCGGGATTTGAGCGTTGACGAGCTCGTGACTGGCCCCAACATCACGGGGGGACCTGCGCCAGGTAGATGGAGCGTAGTCGGCCGTCCGTCAGGCGGTGTAACGCCCAAGTTCATCATCGAGGACGCCGAGGGCGCACGCTTCATCATCAAGTTCGACCCTGATGACAACCCGGAGATCAGCTCCGCCGCCGAAATGGTGTGTGCTCGGTTCTACTGGGGCGCCGGCTTCCATGTCGCCGAGGGATACGTGGTCAATGTTGACCTGGACATGCTCGACATCGAGCCGGGAACGACCTTCAAGAACGCCGTCGGGGAGCGAACGGCCATCACCCGCGAGGCGATCGATCACTGGCTGGTCAACGCGCCGCAGAAGCCTGATGGCACCTATCGAGCGCTGGCCAGCAAGTTCATCGAAGGTGCGTATGTGGGTGAGTTCCGCTTCTTCGGAACCCGATCCGACGACCCCAACGACATCTTCCCGCATGAGAACCGCAGGGAACTGCGTGGCTATCGGGTGCTCTCGGCTTGGTTGAACCATGACGACTCGCGTGCGCTGAACACCTTCGATACCTACATCGAAGAGGACGGCGATCGTTTTATCAAGCACTACCTGCTGGACTTCGGTTCCTGTCTGGGAAGTGCCACTGTTGGCGCGAATCTGCCGCGTGGGGGCAACGAGTATTTCCTCGAAGGGCAGCACTTCATAAAGGCGTTCGCGACCTTCGGTTTGTGGACGAGGCCGTGGTTGCACGCCGAGTATCCCGACTACCCGGCGGTCGGCAACATCGAGGGCGATTACTTCCGCCCCGAAGGTTGGAAGCCCGAGTACCCGAACGCGGCTTTCGATCGCATGGACGCGGCCGACGCATTCTGGGGGGCGCGCATCGTGTCTCGCTTCAGTGACGAGGCGATACGCGCCATCGTCGCCACCGGCGAGATCAGCGATCCCGAGGCGGAGCGGTATCTGGCCGACACCCTCATCAAGCGGCGCGACAAAGTTGTGGCCCTCTGGCTCGTACAGAGCAACCCGCTCGATGAGTTCGAGCTCTCGGGCGTCCGCAATTCGCTCAGTCTGAAATGGGAGAACGCCGCGGTACGCCTCGGTTTGGCGTCGGATTCAGCCAGTTATGCGTTGCAATGGACTACCTACGACATTCGCGATGGTCGTGGGGAGCCAGCAGGTAGCGAGATCGTGATCACAACGCCCCAGGTGACTGTGCCGAGCGACGCTTGGGGACCTGCTGACGACTTCGGCTACCGCTATGCTGAGGCGCTGATTTCTACGCGGCACGCCGACTTCCCGCACTGGCAGGCTCCATTGATCGTCACGCTGCGGGATCGCGGCGGCGAGATCGACGTAGTCGGCATCCTGCGACCGCGGGAGTAGCAAGCCCGGGTTTCTCCGTGGCCACAGTAGGAATGTGATGAGAAATGCAGGCTAGGCGGCGCGGGGCAGGTGCAGGTCCCACCATTCCTTGGCGCGCGCGCTGTCCCAACAGCCCGGCAACTCGCAGGCAGCCAACGCGGCCGAAAGCTCCTCGGCGCTTTGGTAGCGGTCGTCGGGGTCCTTCTCCAGGCACTTGAGGATGACGCGCTCGAGATCCTCTGGGACCTCGACTTCCGTTCGCTGTGAAGGCGGCACGGGGGTGGTCTTCACATGCTCGACGAGGACGGCCACAGGAGTCTCACCTTCGAATACCTGCTTGGCGGTCAGCAGCCAATAGCCGACGCAGCCGAGCGCATACAGATCAGCCCGGCCGTCGACCTCGTCCTTGCCGACCGCCATCTCAGGGGCCATATAGGCGGGCGTCCCGCTCGTCGTGCCATCGGCCGTGAGCTGTAGAGAGACATCCTCGGGCGAGGTGCTCGACACGAGGCCGAAGTCGAGCAACTTGACGTAGTCGTAGGAAACGCCCAGCTGGCAAGCGTAGATGTTGGCCGGCTTCACGTCGCGATGAGTGAGCAAGCTCTGGTGGGCATCTGCGAGCGAGTCGCAGGCCTGCCGCAGCAAGTACACAACGCGCTCGGCGGGCAGGGGGCCGAAGCGCTCCACCATGGACTCCAGGTCGAGGCCATCCAAATACTCCATGGCGTAGAAGAAGGTCCCGTCCTTGGCAACACCGAAATCATAGATCTCGACGGTATGAGGTGAGCGCAAAGCCGCCGTGGCCTTCGCCTCCCGCTTGAAGCGCTGCAGCATGCGGCCGGCAGATGCCTTGTCGCTGCTGGCGATCATCTCCTCACGGATCAGTTTCACCGCGGCCGGGCGCGCCAGCGTTTGATGCCGAGCACGCCATACCTCGCCCATACCACCGTGGCCGATCTTTTCCTCGAGGTCGTACATGGTCGAGAGACGGGCCTCGAAGGCTGTGCGAAAGTAGCGATCCACAACATAGGCTGCGAACACCGCCAGCACAGCCCCCGCGCCGAGCACGACCGTGCCGTTGATCCACCGCCCGGTGTTATCGATCTGGCGGACCAGATCACCAAGCTCCGGATGGCGGGTCCAGAGGACCCAGCCCGTGACGAGCGGCGCCAAAGACAACGGCAGCACCACGAGCACCGCTCGCTGCCAGGTGTTCGGGATGGTGATGCCATAAGCGACAGTCAGCAGCAAAAAGAGCATGAGGGTCCAGTTCCAGCCTGACAGCATCAGGCCGGGGTCGCCGCTAGCCAGAAGCGATAGCAAAGAGCGGTAGCTCTGCGCCACCAGATACGCACCCGCCATGCCGAAGACCGCCATCTCGATGACGCGCAGCCAGGGGAGGGAGAGTGTCTTGAGCGTCACCAGCAAGCTGATCGCAGCTCCCAGTCCGATTACCAGGAGAGCGAGCCCCAATGCCGTGGATCCCTGCGCCAGGGCCAGCGAGCGCAGCAATGCCGTGGCTGCAACCACGAGCATGGCTCCGGTGACCATGCTGAGCAGCATCCTCAGCAGAATCTGCTTGGCTTGTTCCTCAGCGCCCTGACCGGGCAGCAGGCCGCTCTCAGGTCAGAAGAGAGCTGCCCTGTCACCCTGGTACATGCGCTCGTTACCTGTGGTGCCCACGGGAAGCCTCGAGTTCAAGGGTGGGGAGGGTTTTGTGCTTGGGTGGTCGTTCATCTTATGCTCTTCCGCTGATTCAGGCTACGTGCAAACCTCGACCGACGCCGTCGCTACAGGGTTGGCGCTGTGGCCTGGCCAACGTGAGCACCCTCCCGGGTTGCTGGAGATCGACATGTCGCCCAGTTTCATCTTCGCGATGTTCATCCTGCCCGCCGCCATCATCATGGCCGCGATTTGGCTGGCCTCGTCGGTCAAGAAAGGCCGCCGGCAATGATGTTGGCGGACGGTGGCGACTGATGCAGGAAGGGGTCGTCACCGAAATCGCCGTCACCACCCCGGCGATCGTCGCGTTCTTCGGCTATCTCCTCGTGGTGGTGGCCATCGGCATCGCGGCAGCGAGATTCTCGTCGGCTGGCATCAGCGAGTTCTTCGTAGCCGGACGACGCATGAATCGTTTCGTAGTCGCGCTTTCGGCTGTCGTGTCGGGGCGCAGCGCCTGGCTGCTTCTGGGCGTCACGGGGACTGCCTACCTGCGAGGCGCCGGGGCCGTCTGGACCGTCACCGGCTACATCGTCGCCGAGTTGCTGCTGTTCATCTTCTACGCTCCGCGGCTGCGACGATTCAGCGAGGTGTACGACTGCATCACGCTGCCTGATTTTTTCGCCGCTCGATTCGGCGATCGCGACGGCCGGCTGCGCCTGACCCTGGGGGTGGTGATCCTGATCTTCATGGTCAGCTATGTCTCGGCGCAGTTCGTCGCCGGCGGCAAGGCCATTGGGGCGAGCATCGGGCTGGATCCTTCGACGGGGGTTCTGCTCACTGCCGGCATCGTGCTCGTTTACACGGTGCTGGGTGGCTTTCTTGCGGTCAGTCTCACCGACACGGTGCAAGGTATCCTCATGATCATCGCGCTGGTGGCCCTGCCGATCATTGCTATTGGTGATGCCGGTGGGTTGAGCCTGGTCGTAGCGGAATTGAGGGCCTTCGATCCCACCCTGATCGATCCCTTCAGTCTTGCCGTTGGTGTCGCTATCGGATTCCTCGGTATCGGGCTCGGCTCAGCTGGGCAGCCGCACATCATTGTCCGCTACATGTCGATTCGTGACCCTGAGCAACTGCGCTACGCGGCCGTGGTGGGCACGATCTGGAACGTGCTGATGTCATGGGGCGCGGTATTCATCGGCCTGGTTGGGCGCGTCTATTTCCCCAGCGTCTCCATGCTCCCCGCCCAGGACACCGAGAATCTCTACCCGATGCTCGCCTACCAGCACCTCCACCCCATTCTCTTCGGTATGGTCGTGGCATCGATCTTCGCGGCCATCATGTCGACGGCCGACTCACAGCTTCTGGTGGCCACCTCGAGCGTCGTGCGAGACGTATACGAGAAGGTGCTGCGGCGAGACCAGACGCTGTCGGCGCGACATCTGGTGATCGTCACCCGTTGTGTTGTGGTGGCGCTCGTGCTCGTTGCCCTGGGGCTCGGGGTGGTGGCGCAGAATCTCGTCTTCTGGCTAGTCCTGTTCGCCTGGGCCGGAGTTGGGGCGGCGCTGGGACCGACGTCGATCCTGGCCCTCTACTCGCGCCGAACGACGCGCGCCGGGGTCCTCGCAGGACTCGTAGTCGGCACGGTTACGACGATCGTCTGGTACTACACCCCGGCCCTGAAATCGCGCCTCTACGAGCTGATTCCCGCCTTCATCCTGTCGCTGCTCGCCACCTGGGTCGTGAGCATGCTTACCGAGCCACCTGACCGTGTGGAAGAGATGTTCGATGCCATGGAAGGGCGGCCGGACGGCGGGTCGGCTTGAGCCGCGGCCAATCCCGTCGTTAGATTGACCTGTTGCCCGCCAGTTGCCCGGCAATGCATCGCCTGGCTGAGAGGGCATCCCGCATGAAGCTCACCCGGTAAGAAGACCACCCGGCAAGGAGATCACCATGTCCCACAGACTGCCCCGCACCACCATGCTGCTGGCGCTTGCACTGGCCTTCACCTGTATCCCCGTGATGGGCCAATCGGGTGCGACCCATCCGATATCACCGCAGTGGCTGCAGACGCCGGCCGAGCGCACCGACTACCAGCAGGGAGGGACCCTCTACGAGCCGCTCATGGAGTTCGTCTACGAGCTCGAATCGCGCTCGGAGGTAATGAATGTCCTCAAGCTCACCGAGACACTGATGGGGCGAGACGTGGTGCTGGCCGTGCTGTCTGACCCGCCGGTCTTCAAGCCCGAGGATCTGGCCTACTCCAAAAAGCCGATCGTGCTGATCGTCAACAACGTGCATGGTGGCGAGGTGGCCGGCAAAGACGCCGCCATGGAGATCATGCGCGACCTGGTGATGGGCGACCTGCGGCCCCTCCTCGACGAGGTCGTGGTGTTGGTGGTGCCGACGATCAATCCCGATGGTGCGGAGTTGCGGCGGCGGACGAACGAGGAAGGGTTCGACATGAACCGGGACTACATCAAGCTCGAATCCCAAGAGATCCAGGCGCTGGTCGACCAGGTCCTCAACGATTGGCGTCCGCACATTCATGTTGATACGCATCACGGCGGCGCCGCCCCCTACACGCTCACCTTTCAGACCAACATGAACCCGGCGGGCGACCCGAACATCATGCGGATCGGCAACGAGCGCATCTTGCCGCAGGTGCGCGAAGCGCTGCGTGCCGAGAACTACGACGGCTTCTGGTACTCGGGCCCCGGGCAGGTCGACGGGATTGCCGGCTGGTTCCCGACCTCGGTGGAGCCGCGCAAGCAGCATGTCTACTCCACCCTCGCCAACGTTGTCGGGTTCCTCTACGAGACGCCGAGCGGATCGCACCGCGTCGTTGACGGCGGCACGCGTGTGGAGGCCATCCCCGAAGAAGAGCGCTACAAGCACCAGGGTCGTGGCCAGTACATCGGCCAGCGTGAGCTCATTCGCTTCGCCGCCGAGAACCCCGCCGATCTCATGAAGGTGGTCTCGGAAGCTCGCAGCGACGCCATCGCCCGGGGTAACGACGATACCGATGCCGAACAGATTCCCATCGAGTACGAGCAGGTAGCGAACTTCAACGACTCGTTCTGGCGGCGCGTCGGTGGTGGCCGCGGTCGTGCCGCGCCGGGAGAGACTGTCGAGTACGAGCTGGTCGAGGCCCCGATCTTCACCAAGTGGGAGCCCACGCGCACCGCGACGCGGCCCTGGGGCTACCTGCTGCCGCCGAGCCTGACCAAGGTCGTACCGTTGCTGCTCCAGCATGACATCACGGTGAAGCAACTCACCGAGCCGGTTGAGCTCGAAGTGGAGGTCTTCTACGCCACCGAGATCACGCACGCCCAGTACTTTCAGGCCCATTACCTCAAGGCGGTGAAGGGCGAGAAGCGCACCGAAACGGTCTCGTTGCCGGCCGGGTCGTTTTTCATCCCGAGCGGCCAGCCGATGTCGAATTTCATCAGCTACATTCTGGAGCCGGAGACCAACGACAACCTGGTGACCTGGGGCTTCCTCGACAACGTCCTACGGGTCACGCCTTCGCAGGAAGAGCTCGCTGCCCAACGGGCACAGCTCGAAGAGAGGTTGGCAGGCCTCAGCGAGGCGGAGCGTAGCCAGTTCGGTGCCCGCTTCGAACGCCAGCTCGAACAGCTCACAGCCGGCCAGCAGGTTCCGATCTACAGGCTGATGACGAAGACCAACCTGAAAGGCGAGCTGGTGCGGCCTTTCAACGAGTACGACGCCAGCCGCTACCTTCGCTGAGGGGTCCCTGAGAGGGCCCGAAAGAAGATCGACTGCCCGGTCAGGTGATGTGCCCCCCGCTCAGGCGGTAGGTTCCCCGCTCGCGATCACAGTGAAAAGGTCTGACGAAGAGAGGCGGGCATCGAAGGTGGCCGTGTCGGTACATCCGGCGGCGCGGTTCTGCTCTCCGATCAGGAAGTCGGCGAAGTCACCCCTGCCCTTCCTGTAGCTGCCGAGAGCCCGGCGAACAATGTCGCGCTCCTGAACCTCGAACAGAGAGACCTCGAGGAGGCGCTCGATGGTGGCGGCGATCGAGTGTCGGTCGAATCGGTAGGAACGTCCCCCCAGCACCCAGACGAGCTCACAAAGCACGACGGGGCTGATGTGCAGGCGCTCCCCGCGATCTTCCGCCTGCCGGAACAACATTCTCGCCGTCTCGGCCTGCCGAGTGTGGTCACGCGTGATGAAGCGCACGAGGACGTTGGTATCGAGGCCGATCACCCCTCGTCCTCCGGCATGCGCCCGTCTCTTATGCGCTCATCGTCGGTTCCGCGACCCTCGCCGATGGCCTCGTCGATCTGCTCGAGACTGACCACCGCTACGCCGGGTCGGTGAAGGAAGCCATAGAGCTCGTCGAGGGGCCTCTCGAGCACTCTCACTTCGACTGTGCCGTCTTCTGTGATCATGAAATCCACACGATCCCCTGTTTCCATGCTTAGATGGTCACGGATCGCCTTGGGGACTGTGATTTGACCCTTGCTGGTGAGTGTGGAGGTTGCCATATGGTGTCCTTACGCAGTGTAAGTGCCTTACGATGAGTAAGGATACTCTTCAGAACGGCCCAGACCAACCCCTAGCCTCCCTCTGCCAATCTCTCCTCTCCAAAGTTCCGCGATTCCTGCCAGTTCGCGCTACCCTCTCCCGTCCGAGGGTCCACGCCGTAGGGGGGCTGGTACTCGGCGTGGATTCTGCAGGAGAATGTAGGCGGGCACCAACGTGGCTGAGAAGGACCGGCTCAGCCGGCCACCACTCCATCCGAGGAGAATGAGCCATGCCACCATTCAAGAGCCCGGATCCGCCGTACCCCTATCAACTCGCCAGCCAGATCGCTGCCGTTGATAAATGGTTCACGCACCGCAACGTCCCCGTTTCCACGGACGGCCGACTCCTTCTGGCGAGCTGGAACATCGCCAATCTCGGGGCCCAGAAACGCAGAGACAAGGACCTCAAGCTCATCGCCCACATCATGCAGCGCTTCGATCTCATTGCCGTGCAGGAGGTCAACGACAACTACGCTCCTTTCGCGCGCGCGGTCGAGTTGATGGACGGAGACTTCGACTGGATCATCAACGATACGGGCGGCAACCGTGAGCGCTTGGGATTCGTCTACCGCCGTGACAAGGTGACACCGGGGAGGCTCTTCGCAGAGGTTGCGCTTCGCGAGCTCGACTTTCCCAAGCGAGATATCGTAGTGGCCTACAAAAAGGGCGGAGAGCAGCGTATCGAGGTCTACTACCAGTTGAAGTTCAGGCCCTTCGACCGCAACCCGTTCGTCGGCACCTTCGAGGCTGGCAATCTCGACTTCACCGTCGCCAACGTGCACCTGTACTTCGGGGCGTTCAAAGACGCCTCATCGGTGGAAGAGCGGGCAAAGTACGCGCGTCGGGTAATGGAGATCTTCGCCCTCTCCGACTGGGCCAAGAAGCGTCGCAAGAGCAACAAGACCTACGATCGAGACATCGCTCTGATCGGCGACATGAACGTGCCCGAAATGCACCCTGACGACGCCGCGTTCCGGGCCCTGAAGAAGTCCGGCCTCACGCCGATGGACTTCTATACCAAGACGGGTGGCGCCAACCTGGCAGGCACCAAGACCTACGACCAGCTCGCGATTACTCCCGGCGATCTGAAGGACCGCGTTCTCGACTTCAGCGTCTTCGACTTCGACAATGCCATCTTCAAGGGCAAGTGGGAGCAGTTGGAGCAGCAGCTAGCACCTAAGAAGGCCGTCTCCAAGTTCAACGGCTACGTCAAGCACCACGTCTCGGACCACCGTCCGATCTGGATGGAGCTCGACATTAGCTGAAGGCCTTGCCTGCCCGTCGAGCGGCCCGCGTCGATCCCGCCACAGCCCTGCGGAGGACCTAGCCTGGATTCTTGAACGGATCGGGACTGCGCGTGCGCAAGATGTGGCTAGG